>JAUYMQ010000312.1 GCA_030698575.1 Deltaproteobacteria bacterium | reverse complement strand
GGAGCTCGGATCAACGCTCGCAAACGGCCCCCACACACGAGGAGGTTTCCAAGAAACCCACAAAGGCGTGCCGCATCCGGGAGCTCCAGGCCATGAGCGTGTCTGAGCTGCGGGCGAAGTACCGGGAGGTCTTCGGCGAGGAGCCGCGCTCTCGGAACAAGACGTTCCTCTGGCGGCGGATCGCCTGGCGCATCCAGGCCAGTGACGAGGGCGACCTTTCGGAGCGGGCCCGCCGGAGGGCGGCCGAGCTGGCCAACGACGCGGACGTGCGTGTCCGTCCGCCACGTGGGGCTTTCGAGGAGGATCCCCTCCCCGCCTGCGATCCGCCCCCCGCCCTGCCAAGGCAACGAGACGCCCGGCTGCCCGCGCCGGGGACGCTGCTCACCCGCGCGTACCGGGGAAGTACGATCCGCGTCACGGTTCTCGGTCACGGCTTCGAGTACGAGAGGCGCGTGTACCGGTCGCTCACGGCGGTGACTCGCGAGGTCACCGGCGCCCACTGGAACGGCTTCCAGTTCTTCGGCCTGACGCACGGCCGAGCTGCCTTGAAGGGAGACGCCGGTTCATGAAGAAGAATGGCAATGGGAGGGGGTCGGCGCAGAAGCCCTCGTCCGTCTGGTGCGCCATCTACACCCGCAAGTCGACCGACGAGGGCCTGGACCAGGACTTCAATTCCCTGGATGCCCAGCGGGAGGCGGCCGAGGCGTTCATCCGAAGCCAGCGCGGAGAAGGGTGGGAGGTCCTCCCCACCCGCTACGACGACGGGGGCTTCTCGGGTGGGAACATAGAGCGGCCGGGCCTGCGGCAGCTTCTCGGGGACATCCGGGCCGGCAGAGTGGGCTGCGTCGTCGTCTATAAGGTCGACCGTCTCTCCCGCGCCCTTCTGGACTTCTCCCGGATCATGGAGATCCTCGACGCCCACCGGGTCGCCTTCGTCTCGGTGACCCAGCAGTTCAACACTGCGACCTCGATGGGGCGGCTGGTTCTGCACATCCTGCTTTCGTTCGCGCAGTTCGAGCGGGAGATGATAGCCGAGCGCACGCGGGACAAGATGTCGGCCGCGCGTCGGAAGGGGAAGTGGGTGGGTGGAATGCCGGTGCTGGGCTACGACGTCGACCCCCAGGGCGGACGGCTGCTCCTGAACGAGACGGAAGCAGAGCAGGTGAAGGCGATCTTTGACCTCTACCTCCGGGAGCGGTCGCTCATCGCCGCGGCGGCCGAGCTTCGACGCCGGGCGTGGACGACGAAGTCGTGGACTACGAAGAAAGGGCGCGAGCGCCAGGGGCGGTCATTTGACAAGACAAATCTCTTTGCGCTTCTCACGAACGTCATCTACCTCGGTGAGGTGAACTACAAGGGGACGATCTACGCGGGAGAGCATGCGGCGATCGTGGATCGGGACGTTTGGAGGCAAGTCCAGAAGGTCCTGCGCGGCAACGGCCTGACCGGGAGAAGGTCCGTGCGCGTGAAGCATGAGGTGCTTCTCGCGGGGCTCCTCCGATGCTCCCCTTGCGGCACGACGATGGTGCACACGTACACGGTGAAGGGGCAGAGGCGATACCGCTACTACGTCTGCCTCAAGGCCCAGAAGCAGGGGTGGGCCGAGTGCCCTACGGGAGCGCTCCCAGCGCGGGAGATCGAGCGGTTTGTCATGGAACGCCTCCGGGCGATGGGCAAGGCTCCGGACCTCGCGGCTGAGGGGGTGGAAGGCACCGAGGCGGGGCGCCTCGCGTCAGCCTTCTCGGTGCTTTACCCGGTCTGGGAGACGCTCTTTTCAAGGGAGCAGGCGCGGATCGTGCGCCTTCTGCTGGAGCGGGTGGAGTATGACGGACGCAGCGGAACGCTCGCTCTCTCCATCCGTCCCGGGGGCGTCCAGGCGCTTACCGAGGAACTTGGCGTTACGGGGGAGGAGGCCCCGGCATGAAGACGGAGGTGGGTTACCCCGAGGAACGCGCTGCCAGCGGATGGAGGCTTGAGTGCCAGGTCCACTTCGCTCGCGTGGGCAACGGTCGTAAGCGCCTCAAGGTGGGCGGAGATCTCCGGCCCGCCGTCCCCGGAGCGGTCCCTCGCGTCGCCCGTCTTCTCGCCCTGGCCCATCGCTTCGAGGGCCTCCTCCGCTCGGGGGAGATCAGGGACCACGCCGACCTCGCGAGCCTGGCGGGCGTTTCTCGTTCCAGGGTCACGCAGATCATGAACCTCTTGCACCTTGCTCCCGAGATCCAGGAGTCAATCCTCGGCCTCCCCCCCACAACGAAGGGCCGAACGCCCATCTCGGAACGTGACCTGCGTCCCCTTGCGGCCACACCCGAGTGGGCCAAGCAGCAGCGCATGTGGGCAAGGCTTTGCGGGAGGAGGGGGCTAGACGGAGTTTGTGGAGGTAACGACAGGCCCCGGTGACGCAGCAGACGGCAGAGTTTGCGGTAGCCCGTGGGATTGTTTTCGAAGGCGGCCAGTTGCGCCTTCCCGTTGCTGGGTTCAAGGGCCACGGAAAGCGTATCGGCGCTGACATCGATCCCGACAAGAATGGGCTTCATCG
>JAUYMQ010000308.1 GCA_030698575.1 Deltaproteobacteria bacterium | reverse complement strand
ACGGGGTGCGCGAGGCCGTACTCGGCGACAACGGACTTCACGCGCGGGAGATCGACGTCTTCGGGGAAGCGGGGCATGTGGACGCCGACGAGCTGGAGCCGGCCCGCGTAGGTCTTGTCGCGCCACTCGACGAGCCTCGGGAGCTGCGACTTGCACTGCTCGCAGCTCACCGCGAAAAAATGCACGAGGAGCACCGTGCCGGGCGCGGGCGCAAGCGCCGTGTCGCGCGCGGCCGTGTCATCGAGCCAGGTTACCCCCGGTCCGTTGAGCAACGGCAGCTTGTCCCCCATCTTCATGATCAAATTCCCGGGGTCAGGTCTAAAATTTGACTTCGCCGAACGACGCGGCCGCCCGGGTGGGGCGGCCGCTTTCGCAATCGGCTCCGGGGCCGCGTGTCAGCCGGCCTTCAGGTGCTTGTCTCCGGGCTTCCACTCGATCGCGCAGAGGCCGCCCGACTGCAGCGCCTCGACCACGCGCAGCGTCTCCGTGACGCTCCGGCCGATGTTCAGGCTGTGGACCACCTGGTACTGGAGGATGCCCTTCGGGTCGATGATGAACGTGCCGCGAAGCGCGATACCCTTGCCTTCAATCAGCACGCCGAAGTCGCTGCTGATCCGGTGGTTCGTGTCCTCGAGCATGGGGATCTTCACGCCCTCGACACCGCTCTGCGCACGCGGGGTCTTCGCCCACGCCTTGTGCGAGTGAACGCTGTCGGTGCTGCACGTCACCACCTCGCAGTCGACGCCCTGGAAGTCCTTCAGATGATCGCTGAAGGCCAGGATCTCGGTCGGGCAGACGAAGGTGAAGTCGAGCGGGTAGAAAAAGAGGACGAGCCACTTGCCCTTGTAGTCCTTGAGAGAAACCTTCTTGAACTTGCCGTTGACGTAGGCCTCGGTCGTAAAGTCGGGGGCGGGCTTTCCTACCTGGAGCATTGTGACGTTACCTCCGGATGGAGGGGGAGTTCCCCTCGGGTAGCTGTTCGATTGGGCTTGGTGCTGCCGGGATGGCCGGCCGTCGAAATCGCAGCGAGCCGGGAGTTTAGCAAACCGCCCGCCCGGGGTCAGGGGGTGGGCCGGACTTAAATAAAGGGGTCTGACCCCATTAATTAAGGCCGTACTTGCGGAGGATGCGGCGGGCCACGGCGACCTTGTGGACCTCGTCGGGGCCGTCGTAGATGTGAGCGGCCCGCTCGTGGCGGAAGAAGGTCGCCAGCGGCGTGTCGTCGGTGACGCCCAGCGCGCCGTGCACCTGGATGGCGCGGTCGAGCACCTTCGACAGCACCCCCGCGCCGTAGAACTTGATGAGCGAAATTTCCTCGCGCGCCTCATAGGCGCCCACCTTGTCGATCTTCTGCGCGGCGTCGATGACCATGAGCCGCGCGGCGTTGATCTCGGCGCGGCACTCGGCGATCCAGGCCTGGATTATCTGCCGCGTCCCCAGCTTGCGCCCCGGCGCCACGTCGCGCGTGGCGGCGCGCTCGCACATCAGCTCGAAGGCGCGCTCGGCAATCCCCATCCAGCGCATGCAGTGGTGAATGCGCCCGGGCCCGAGCCGCTCCTGCGCGATGACGAAGCCAGACCCCTCGGGCCCCAGCAGGTTCGCCTGTGGCACGCGGCAGCTCTGGTAGAGCACCTCGGCGTGGCTCGCGTAGTTGTCGCCCACGTGCCCCATCACCGAAATGTTTCTGACGAGGTTGAAGCCCTCGGTGTCGGTCGGCACGATGATCTGCGACGCGCGCATGTGCGGCTCGGCATCGGGGTTCGTGACGGCCATGACGATGGCGAATGCCGACCCCTCGGCGGACGAAGTGAACCACTTCTGCCCGTTGATGACGTAATCGTCGCCGTCTTTCTTGGCGGTCGTCTCCATCCAGGTGGGATTCGAGCCGGGCTTCTCGGGCTCGGTCATCGAGAAGCAGCTGCGAATTTGGCCGGCGACCAGCGGGCGGAGGTAGCGCGCCTTCTGCTCTTTGCTGCCGTACTTGATCAGGATTTCGATGTTGCCGGCGTCGGGCGCCTGCGCGCCGAAGATGAAGTGGCCGAGCGGGCTGCGGCCCAGCTCCTCGCTCACGTAGGCGTGCTCGATGAAGGAAAGCCCCGCGCCGCCGAACTCCTCGGGCACCTGCGGCGCCCAGAGCCCCATCTGCTTCACCTTGGCACGCTTCTCGTTCAAGAGCGGCAGGAGTTCACCGAACTTCTTGTGCGCAAACTCGCCCTCGATCGGGTAGACCTCCTTCTTCATGAACTCCCGGATCATCCCGATGATGGTCTCGACCCGCTCCGACGGATAGGTGATCATGGCCGCTTCTCCCTCCCAAAATGCATGGGGTCAGGTCTTAAATTTTAGTGCCATCGGTTACCCCTGACGCCAAGCTTAGCCTAGCAGGGCGCGGGACACGAATCCGGAGCGGCGGGCCCGCGGTTGGTCAAATTTTAGACCTGACCCCGGGAATTTGACCTGGGTGGCCTTATTCAGAAAATGCTGCGCCCCCACCACGGAGGGAGGCAGGGGCGCAGGCGCCGCACCGGGGTGCCGTCCTTATACGCCGGTGGAGGAAGAGGGTTGCTCGCTCGGCATGCGGGCAACTCCGGCGTCGCGGTTGCGAGAAAGGACGGGCGTTCCGGCGGAAGGCAGTCCGGGGCTTCACCCCCTAGCGAACCCGCGGACTGGCGGCTTCACCTTCCATTTCGTCGGGGCGAGTCCCCTTAAATAAAGGGGTCTGACCCCGTTATTTTACTTGTTGGCGGCCTGCTTCTGCTCCGCGGCCGCCTGCTCCTCCTGCATGGCCTCCATCATCTCGGTCATGATGTTCCCGATCTCCTCGGGGTCGCCGAACACTTCCGACAGCCCGTACTGCTCCTGCAGCCAGCGCAACTCGGCGTCGCGATAGGGCAGCCGCCCGGCGGCCTGGATCATGCCGGCCGCGCGCAGCTCCTCGACCACGGCGGGGTCGCGCGGGAACGGGTTGTCGGCCGTGTTGAGCTTGAAGGCTTCGTCGAACGGAATGCGCGGGCGCTGGCCGCCGGCGCGCGCGTCCTCGGCCGGGTAGCCCACCGTTTGCAAGAGGACAATCTTTGTGTCGGGGGGAAGCTTCAGCGCGCGGCGGAGCTTGCGGTCGGAGGGGAGGCCGAGGCAGCAGGTGCCGAGCCCCTCGTCGAAGGCCACGAGCGTGGCCTGCGCGATGGCCTGGCCGGCGTCGAGCTCGTTGATGCCGCTCACCTTGATCTGATCCATGGCGCCGTCGAAGAACGGGATGAGCGTCTCATCGAGATACTTGTGGGTCTTCTCCCGATTGACGCCCATGGCGCCTGCGTCGACCAGTTCATGCAGCCGGTCGCCCTGCTTGGGGAGCGCGGTCCAGTCGATATACCAGACGATGACGACCGGGGCGGAGCGGAACTGGAACCCCGCGATGGCCGTGCCGACGGGCAGCGCCTTGATGACCTCTTCGGGCGCCGATGCGCGCTCGATGACGACCGCCCGCAGGGCCTGCACGTTGCCCCAATGCGACGCGAGCCGCGCCGCCTCGAGCATCTTCTGAATCTTCTCGCGCTCGACCGGCGCGTAATTGCGCAGGAAGCGCATCGATCGCCGGTTTCCGATGACCTGCTTGAGTTCCATCGCCTGCTCCTTTCA
>JAUYMQ010000296.1 GCA_030698575.1 Deltaproteobacteria bacterium | reverse complement strand
CCAGAGATAGAAGACCGCGCCCAGACCGAGCATCGCCAAAACCGGGCGCGTGAGATCGCCGAGGTGCGCCCCGCGCAGGAAGATGCCGTAGGTCACGTCGTTGAACCAGCGGAGCGGTGAGATGAACATGGTCCTCGCGAGCCAGTCCGGCATGGCCTCGGGGGGCGTCCAGGCTCCCGAGAGCAGGATGATCGGAGCGACCACGAGGAGCGAGAGCATGGCCACCTGCGGCATCGTCCGCGCGATGGAGGCCACCATCAGCCCGATTCCGGACATGCTGAAGGCGAAGATCGCCGTGCAGGCGAAGAAGAGCAGCAAACTTCCGCGCACCGGCACGTCGATGACCGGCAGGAGCAGGCCGAACACGCACACCGCCGTGCCCGCCAGGAGCACGAGCGTGCTCGCCGTGGTCTTGGCGAGCAAGATTTCGGCGGGGGTGACGGGCGAGACGAGGAGCTGCTCGATCGTTCCGTGCTCGCGCTCGCGAATGAGCGTGGCTGCGGGGATGAGAATTGCAAGGAACGCCATCATCGACAGCATCTCGCTGATCGCCTCGAAGTAGATCTCTACCCGGTTCGGGTTGAACCGCACTCGCAGGACAGGCTCCACCAGCGGGAGCGCCGACGAGGAGCTGCCCGCCGCCCCCATGCGCTTTGCCACGATCTCCCGCGAGAACTCGGCCACGACCTCCTGCACGTAGGCTTCGGCCTGCGATGCGTGGGCCGATTGAGTGCCGTCGAGGAAGAGCTGCACCGGGGCGGTTCCCCGCTGCGCGAGATCCCGCTCGAAACCCGGGGGTATCACGAGGCCGAACAGCGCTTCGCCTGCGTCGAGGCGCGCGAGCAACTCCCGCTCGTTCGCGGGCGGTTCGAGCATGCTGAAGTACCGGCTCGGAAGCCGGCCCACCAGCTCGCGGCTCGTCGCGGTGCGATCCTGGTCGAGGATGCTGGTGGCCGCGCGAGTGAGCGAGATGCGGATTCCCTCGGCCGCGATGTAAACGTCGGCAGTGAAGGCGTAGATGATGAAGATGACCAGAACGCGGTCGCGCCCCAGCTCCCGGAGCTCTTTGCGGAGAAGCGCGAAGAATCGATCGAGTGTCATGGCTAACGCTTCCTCATGAGCAGAATGCCTGCGCCGAGAGTCGTTGCCGCGAAGAGCAGGAGTATCAGCAGCTCGTTCGTGAAGGCCGACATCGGGAGGTTCTTCAGGAAGGCCCCGATGACGATCTTGTTCTGGTACATGCCGGGGAACAGGTGGGCCATCACTCTCCCGGTGGGCTCCATGTTGGCGATCGGCATGAGCACCCCCGAATAGAGGAACGAGGGGAGCAGCGTCAGGACGAAGGTGCCGATGGTGGCGGCGATCTGGCTGCGGGAGAAGGCCGACACCAGGAGGCCGATCGATGCGGTGGCCGTCACGTAGATGGCCGAGGACACCAGGTAGAGCAGAGGCGACCCCTTGAAGTGCACATCGAAGACGACCACGGCCATGGCGGCCAGGAGGATGGCGTTCCAGAGCGAGATAGCGACGTAGGGGACGAGCTTCCCCAGGACGAACTCCGCGCGGGTGGCCGGCGATGCCAGGAAGTTGAAGATCGACCCCAGCTCTTTCTCACGAACGATGGCAACCGCCATCATGACGGCGGGCGTCATCATGAGGACAACGGGAATAACCCCGGGCACGACGGCGTTCGCCGAGCGCAAATCCTCGTTGTAGAGGTAGCGGGTGCGCACCTCGATGGGGCGGAGCTCGGGCGCCGCGCCCAGCCGCGCTTCGAGGCGTTCCTTCAGGATGGCCTCCGCCACGTGTGCGTGCGCAGTGAGGGCATAGCCGCGCGTGATGTCGGCGCGGTAGGGATAGACGCCGTCGATCAGGATCTGCACGCTTGCGGGTCGGGAGCGAAACACTTCGCGCTCGAAGCCCGGCGGGATCACAAGGGCGAGGCGCAGCTGGCCCTGGCGCAGGAGATCCTCCAGCTCGTCCTCGCTTGCCGCCGCCCGGACCAGATCGAAGCTCCGGTTGCCCGTAAAGGCCTGGATATACTCGCGGCTCGTGGCGCTGCGGTCGTGATCGATCACAGCGGTCGGGAGCTGCTCGACGTCGAAGGTGATTCCGTAACCGAAGAGCAACATGAGGGTGATGGGCACCCCCAGCGCGCGGATCGGCAGCATGGGATCGCGCCGCAACTGGCGTGCTTCGCACAGCGCAACGGCCCTGATTCGACGGAGCTTCATACCGACCCCTGTTCTGCCCGCGAATCCTCGACATGCGCGATGAAGGCGTTCTCGAGGCTGATCTCGCCCTGGCGCACCCTCGCGCTGATCGAGACCGCCGCCAGGGCCGCCTCGATGCGGGCCCGCCCATGCGCGAAGTCGAGGGTGAGCACATGAATGTCGCGCCCGAAGAGGGTGGCCTGGAGGCCGGCGGCGCGCAGCGTTCGCAATGCCTCGCGATAGTGGTCGCACTCCACGACGAGCGGGTGCCCGCGCCGGCCCGCGGCGGAGGCGCGCAATTCCGCGGGTGAGCCGAGGGCGACAAGGCGCCCGGCATCGAGCAGCGCAAGGCGCTCGCAGGCTTCCGCCTCGGACAGGTAGTGCGTGGTCACGAGGACCGTCACGCCGACCCGCCCCGCGAGATCACGGATCATCCGCCAGAAGGCGTCGCGCGCGATGGGGTCGACCCCCGAGGTGGGCTCGTCGAGCAGGAGGACCTCGGGTGCGTGGAGCGTCGCGCACCCGA
>JAUYMQ010000264.1 GCA_030698575.1 Deltaproteobacteria bacterium | reverse complement strand
GGGAACGAGCCGGTCAACTGAGGTTGTGTCTAGAACTGATCCTCCGGGCGGGCGCGCCCGGGGGGCGATTGGGTATCACGCTGCCTTCCTTCCGGGTCACGCCCCTCAGGCGACACGAACGTCTCGCGCGCCGACCGTAGCCCCGCGTCAAATCGGGAGGCGAATGTCGGGGGGAAGAGATCGGTAATCGCCTCGCCCCCCGACAGGATCTTCCTCGACATCTCGGAGCTGACCAGCTGCTCCGGCTGGATGCCGAAGGCTATGAATGACCAGGCGACCAGTGCCACGAGAAGCGAGCCCCGGGCCAGGCCGAAGACGAGTCCACCCAGGCGGTCGAGCCAGCCGAGCGCGAGAAGCTTCATCACGCGCCGCACCAGCGCGCCCGCAAGCGAGAAGAGGATCCATGCGGCGATGAAGATTGCGAAGAAGGCTGCCGCCTGCGCCGCCAGGGAATCGGCAATCCAGGGGGCGAGCAACAGTGCGCCCTCGGCGTACTGACCGAGGGCGAGTGCGAATCCCAGGATGAGCGCCGCGAGGCCGAAAATCTCCCGCACGGCGCCCCTCGCCAGGCCCAGCAGCGCCGACAGTCCGACGACGGCGAGAATTCCGATGTCGATGGGGGTCATTGCCAGATTCGGGGGCAGGTTCACGTCGCGGCCCGCGCGCGAAGGATCGACTCGACGTCCCAGCTGACCGGAAGTTTCACGCGTTGTCCGTCGCGGCGTTCGAAGATCACATGATGCTCCCGCGCGCCGTGCTCGAACAAACGGCGCGTGATCTCAACGTCCTGCTCGCAGTAGGCCGCCACTTCTTCCACGCGCCCCTCGCGCCACCAGCGCAGCGAATCGAGTCCGTCGGCTGCCTTCGCCGTTCCCAGAGTTTGCTCGGCCAGGTGCCCCAGGCTCAGCCGGAAGCCGAGCGTCCGGTGAATATCGCCCAGAATGTCGAATGTTGGAAGCCCTGAAAGGGTCTCGCCCGCGTAAGCCCCCAGCACGGCGTAGTCGAATCGCAGCACGTTGAACCCCACGACGAGGTCTGCTTCCCGCAGGCGATCGAGCAAGCGCTGCACCTCGGCCTCGCCGTAGTGCTCATAGCGCCCCTCGCGACTGTCGTAGATGACGCCCACGGCCAGCCGCATGAGGTGCGCCTTCTCCCAGCCCCCCACTTCCTCGGCGCTGAGCTGGGTCTCGAGATCGAAGAAGATCACGCGCCGTCCCTCCGGCGGGGCCGTGGGGATAGCATTCTGCGGCGCCGCCGTCTCCCCGTTATGCAACTGCGGCGGCTGGTCGAAGACCCGGATGCTTTGCGCCCGGCGTCCCAGGAGAAGCTCGAGCACCGCCCCCGCCCCCGCCTTGTCCATCGGGCGGTTCCCCGAGCCGCAGCGAGCCGACTGCACGCAGGAGGGACAGCCTGACTCGCAGGGGCACCCTCCGACCAGCTCGAGGGTGGCCTCGAGCGTCGCGTCGAGCCGCTCGAAAACCGACGCGCAGAGTCCCACGCCCCCCGCCTGCCCGTCATAAAAGAAGACCGCCGACCGCCCGAGCTGCGGGTGGCGCGGGTAGGAGAGGCCGCCGATGTCGTCGGGATCGCAGAGGGCGAAGATCGGGAAGAGCGAAATGGCCGCATGCTCCATGGCATGGAGCGAGCCGAGAAAGTGGAAGCCCTCGTCCGATGCGAGCCGCTCGATGTCTTCCGGGATGTCGATCCATGCGCCGACGGTCTCGAAGATGCTCGGTGGAAGCGACAGAGGGTGCGTGGAGAGCAGCGCCTGGCCCAGGATCCGCCGCTTCTCGTAACCCGTGACCCAGGAGGTGACCTTCAGGCGTCCCAGGCGGACGATGAAGTTGCGAAGACGGATCGAGCGGTCGACCGAGAGGATTTCGGTTTCCTCGCGCCCGCGCGGCCGGGTGTAGTAGGAGACTTCCGCGGGGCGCGCGTGCACCTCGCGGGCGTCGAGATCGAGGCGCCCCACGCGGTATTGACGCCCGCGATGCAGATAGATGGCCCCCTCGTGACACTCCGCGAGCACGCGGGGCCCCGCCACCGTGCCGATCGGATCGCCCGCGCGCTCATCGAGGATCGCATACCTCTCGCCCGCGCCCCGGATGTCGACGCCGGCGTGAGGACGGCGCGCCGTGGCGAACCACTCGCGGCCGGTGGCGGAGCGCAGGAGGCGGCCTTCCTGCTCGAGCGAGGCGACGGCCTCGGCCGCCCGCGCCGATCGCAGCAGCGGTTCGTCCGAGCGAAGCGGCGCCTCGGCGGCGGCGCACACCAGGTGCGGTCCGAGGATCTCGATGTTCTCGGGATCGATCACGGCTCTCTCGAAGGTTCGCCGGAGAAACTCCTCGGGATGGCGCACGAGGTACTGATCGAGCGCATCGGGCTGCGCCACCATGAGAACGGCCGACGCCCTCCCGGAGCGGCCCACGCGCCCGCCGCGCTGCCAGGTGTTGACGATGCTGCCGGGGTAACCGACGAGGATGCAGACGTCGAGTTCCCCGATGTCGATACCCAGCTCCAGAGCCGAAGTCGAGATGACGCCCCAGAGATCCCCGGACTTGAGCCGCGCCTCGATCTCCCGGCGCTCTTCACGCAGGTAGCCGCTCCGGTATGCGCTGATCCGCCCCGCAAGCTCCGGATCTTCCTCGAGCGTCCATGCGTGCATCAGTTCCGTCACCTTCCGTGACTTTGTGAACGCGATCGTCTTGTGGCCGGCGCGCACCGCATGACTGAACAGCCGCGCGGCGGCCAGCGTGGGGCTCCCCTCGGGATTGACGAAGGCCAGGTGCCGCTCGGCGGCCGCTGCGCCATCGGCGTCGACGACGGTGAAGGGAAGCCCCGTGAGCGCGGCCGCCAGCTCGCCCGGGTTCTGGATGGTCGCGGAGCAGGCGATGAACTGCGGCGATGCGCCGTAGTAGCGCGCCACGCGGATGAGCCGGCGGAGCACCTGGGCGATGTGAGAGCCGAAGATGCCCCGGTAGGCGTGCAGTTCGTCGATCACGACGTAGCGGAGCTTTCGGAATAAACCCTCCCAGCCTGGGTGATGCGGGAGGATCCCGAGATGAAGCATGTCGGGGTTGGTGATGAGAAAGTTCGGATGATCGTCGCGGATCTTCCGGCGGCGGTGGGGGGTGGTGTCACCGTCGTAGATGGCCGCCCGGGGATTGCAGCCCGGCGCGTGCCGGCCGAGGCTCGCCGCGAGCGCCTCGGCAGCCCGGTGCTGGTCCTGCTCGAGTGCTTTCAGCGGGTAAAGGCCGAGCGCGCAGGCGCGGGGATCGTCGAGCACCGCCTCGAGGAGCGGGAGCTGGTAGGCGAGGCTCTTGCCGCTGGCCGTGGAGGTGGCCAGCACGGCGTTCTCGCCCCGGCGGACGGTGTCGAGGGCCCGCGCCTGGTGGGAATAGAGCCGGGTGATGCCGTGATCGGCCAGCGCGCTGCGAACAGGGGAGGGGAGCGGCAGGGCGGGCTCGGCAAAGACTGCGTCGCGGCGAGGGAGGACGGCGTGGTGCTCCAGTTTGCCCC
>JAUYMQ010000251.1 GCA_030698575.1 Deltaproteobacteria bacterium | reverse complement strand
CGCTTGGCGACCCGCGTGATCGTGCAGACGCGAAAGCAGGAAAAGCTCCTTGCCGAGCGGTGGGGGAGGGAGGGCGTGCTCGTCGCCAGCGCCTGCGCGCTCCCCGCCGATCCGCTCCCTCCGGCCTCGGCCCGCCAGGAGGTTCTCTGGGTGGGAAACATGCTCCCCAAGAAGCGCCCCCAGCTCATGGCCGAGCTTTCGTCCATGCTCCCCGAAGTGAGCTTCACCATGATCGTGCCGCCGCTTGGGGACAGCGACTATGTGCGGGAGGTTCTCGCGGCGCTGGAGAAGGCTTCCAACCTCCACCGGCTCGGCCGGGTGCCCTACATCGACATGCCCGGGCACTACCGGAAGGCCGCGCTCGTCGTCAGCACCTCCTCGGCGGAGGGGTTCGCAAACGTTTTCCTGGAGGCCTGGGCGAGCCGTACGCCGGTGATCTCCTACGGCATCGATCCGGACGGCGTGATTGAGAGGCACGGGCTGGGTGTCTGCACGGATTCGCTCGAGGAAACGGCGGCGGCCATCCGGCGACTGTTGCCGGACGCCCCGGCGCGGGAGGCCATGGGTGAGCGAGCCCGGGCCTACGTCGAGGCGAATCACTCGCCCGAGGTAGTCGCGGCCCGCTACGAGGAACTGCTGGGGTCGTTCCCGGGGATCAGCCGAAGAGCGTCCGCCGGAGGCGAATCGCAAAGCCCGTGAGTCCGGAGAGGTGCGCCTCGAGCTCCTCCAGGCTCGTTCGATCACCCACTCCGATACGCTTCATGGTGTAGACATTCGCGTCGCGCCCGTTGAGGCCGTGAATCGTCGTCAGCCCGCAGGTGATCCCGAGTCGCCGCAGCACGTCGGTGCTCGCCTTGCTGAAATCCCCCAGCCTTCCGTTCGGATAGGCAAAGGTATCGCAACGAACTTTCAGCCGGGCCTCGCAGGCGGCCTTCGCTTCTCCGATCTCCCGCTCCATCTCGCTGGGTGTGAGCCGCGTGATAATCGCGTGAGTGAGGGTGTGAGAGCCCACTGTCATTCCGCGGGCGTGAAGCTCGCGCGCCTGGTCCCAGCTCATGAAGCGATGATCTCCGCGCGCCTTCGGTGCGTCGATGCCGTTCTCGGCGAAGAAGGCCCGGAGCCATTCCGATTTTTCCGCCTCGGTGAGCTGCTTGCAGAACCATCGCACCAATCGGTCGTCCTCGCGTCGATCGGCGGCTGTCTCCAGCGGAACGGTTTCCCGCGTGGTCCCGAATCGCACGAACATCTTCATCCGCTGGTCATCGTTCAGGACCATCTCGAGCTGATCGACCCAGAGGCATTCATCCGTTCCGATGAGATCGGTGGTCAGGAAGAAACTCGCCGTGAGGCCGGCGTCCAGAAGGGAGGGGAGGGCCACCGTCGCGTTGTTCTCGTAGCCGTCATCGAAGGTGATGACGGCCGTGTAGGGCGGGAGCGGCACGCCGTTCTTCATCGCGTGCAGGACGTCAGGGAGCGGCAGAATGTTGTAGCGCCTGGCGAGGAACGCGAGATGTCGCCAGAACAGCGACGCCCGCACGTGCTTCCCCTGGTAGTTCTCGATGCCGGGGAAAGCTTCCCGCGCGCTCACCCCGTGATAGTAGAGGATGTTGATCTTGTGCCGGTTGAAGAAGGCGAAGATGCGGAAATACCCGAGACGGGAGGCGGTTATCAGGATCCAGTTTCTAAGCCTGCTGCGGAGCGGTTCCCTGGTCGACATGGCTGCCGGCGATCATTCTTGTAAACGGGCGCGAAGTCAAACCCTAGCGGCCGGACAGGCACCAGGTCAGCAATTCCACCCGGATCTTGATGGTCTGCGCGAGCGCTTCGCGCTGCCCGGGAGTGAACGCATACCGGATGCTGTAGAAAGATACCCAGAAGAGCAGGAAACCCGCGGTTATCAAACGGCCGGCCACGGCGTAGGCCAGCCCGTGGTGCTTCCTGAAGTAGAGGAACCAGGCCTTATGGGTCTCGGTGGATTCGTGGACTGGAAGAAGCGCCTTGGATGCGCCCCCCTCGTGCTCGAGAGTCAGGTCGGAGAGGTAGTAGATTTTCCACCCCGCGTCCTTGATCCGCCGGCACCAGTCGACGTCCTCGCCGCCGAGAAAGAACTGCCCGTCCAGGGGGCCGACCTGCTCGATCACCTCCTCCCGCACCATCATGCAGGCGCCGAGGAGCAGGTCGACCTCGCGCGAGGTCTTGTGATCCCAGTAGCTCATGAGGTAGCCGCCGGTGAAGCGGTTGTTCGGGAAGCGCTGGGCGAGGCTCGAGAACATGCAGAAGACGGTCCAGAGGGTGGGAAAGCTCCGGGCGCAGTGGAGCTGGATCCTGCCGTCGGGATAGACGATTCTCGGCCCCAGCGCCCCGATTTCAGGATGCGCGTCGAGGTGGCCGACCATGCGCTCGAGGACGCGACTCCCGGGGGGGCACGCCGTGTCACTGTTCAGGAGCACCACGTACCGGCTATCGATCTTCCCCATGACCTGGGAATTGGCCTGCGCGAAGCCCAGGTTCTCCCGGTTCTTCTCGAGAATGACCTCCGGGTACCGGGCGCGCACCATCTCCGCGCTCCCGTCCGACGAGGCGTTGTCGACCACGTAGATGCGATAGGAGATGCCGGCGGTATTCTCGACGACGGAGGTGATGCACCGCGCCAACAGCTCCCGCGTGTTGTAGCTGACGATGATGATCGAGAGATCGATACGGCTGGACTCTGCGGGAGCGGAAATGGGCGCTTCAGGAGGCATCGGTCTCGAGAGTCGGTGATCTGACATTGTTGCCCGCGGGCGGAGTTCCGTAAGCGGCCCCAGTGTAGCGGCGCCCCGGGTGCTCCGCCACACCCGGCGCCCCACCGGGGGAATCATTGCCTTCCCGGAAATTCGTCTGCTACCTTGGGACCGAAGGCCGCCGCGCCGGCTTCCGGCCGGCAATCCCACTCCTCGTGGAGTCTGAATGAGATCAACGCTGCTGCGCCATCTCCAGTCTCCCTGCTGCGGCGCGGGGCTCCGCCTGAAGGCCGAGCAGGCCGACGGCGAGGAGATCCTGGAGGGGAGCCTGGCCTGCGAGCGTTGCGATCAGGCCTATCCTGTCTTGCGGGGGGTGCCCCGCTTCGTCGAGGCCGACGCCTACGTCGACGCCTTTTCCTACGAGTGGCAGATCCACCGGCGCACCCAGTTCGACAGCGAGACGCGGCGCGCGTCGCTGGAAGACTTCGGAAAGAAGGTCGACATGCCCACCACCGGCCTCGCGGGCAAGCTCGTTCTCGACGCGGGCTGTGGCACGGGGCGATACGCCGACGTCCTCAAGGAATCCGGCGCCGAGATCGTCTGCGTGGATTACAGCCAGGCCATTGACGTCGCCCACGAGAATCTCTCGGCCTTTCCGAACATCCACATGATACAGGCGGATCTCTTCAAGCTTCCGCTGAAAGACGGCGTCTTCGACTACATCTACAGCGTGGGCGTCCTTCATCACACGCCGGACACGCGGAAGGCCTTCCGGCGCCTGGTTCCGAAGCTCGCGCCGGAGGGACGGATCAGCATCTACGTCTATCCTTCCTACGACCGCCTGTACCGCTTCCTGACGAACCTCTACCGCAATGTCACGACGCGGCTGCCAGCGCGCCTGCTCTACCAGCTCTGCAAGATCGCGATCCCGCTCCACTACGTGGAGAAGATTCCTGTCATCGGGCGGGTCGTGGGAATCCTGCTCCCCACCGCGGCCGTCTACGAGGACCCGCGCTGGCGGGTGCTGAACACCTTCGACTGGTACGCCCCGAAATTCCAGTGGGCGCATACCGTCGAGGAGGTGTTCGCCTGGTACGAGGAAGAAGGGCTCGAGAAGATCCGGGTTCTTCCTTACCGGGTGTCGCTGGCCGGCAGCAAGCCGCCGGATGGCCCGCAATGACGCCCATGCACGTACTCGTGACAGGCGGCGCCGGCTTCGTCGGATCCCATCTGGTGGACGCGCTGGTGGCCGCGGGGCACCGTGTCCGGATCCTGGACAGCCTCGATCCGCAGGTTCATCCCGAGGGGGCGCTTCCGGACTACCTGAACAGCGCCGCCGAGTTCATCCGGGGGGACGTGCGCGAACGCGAGGCGGTCCGCGAGGCGCTTCGCGACGTCGACGCCGTCGTCCACCTCGCCGCGGCCGTCGGCGTGGGCCAGTCGATGTACGACGTGGCCCGGTACGTCGACGTGAACAGCCTCGGCGGGGCCCTGTTGCTCGATCTCCTGGCGAACGAGAAACACACCGTGGGACGGATGCTGGTGGCTTCCAGCATGTCCTGCTACGGCGAGGGGAAGTACGCCTGCGACGCTTGCGGGCCCATCTTCCCGAAGCTCCGCCCCGCCGCGCAGCTCGCGGCGCGCGACTGGGAAATGCACTGCCCGGCCTGCGGCAAGCCCGCCCGCCCCGTTCCGACGGACGAGGAGAAGCCCCTCTTCCCGACTTCGATCTACGCCATCACGAAGCGCGATCACGAGGAGATGTTTCTCTCGGTGGGGCGGGCCTACGGGATCAAGACGACCGCGCTGCGCTTCTTCAACATCTACGGGCCGCGACAGGCGCTCTCGAACCCCTACACCGGCGTGGCCGCCATCTTCTCCTCCCGGCTGCTGAACGGCCGCCCGCCCCTCATCTTCGAGGATGGGAGGCAGAGCCGCGACTTCATCCATGTATCCGACGTGGTTTCCGCCATGCAAACCGCGCTCGACGCCGATAATGTGGACGGCGAGGTGCTGAACGTCGGGACGGGACGGGCGCTGTCAGTGCTGGAGCTATGTGGACTGCTGGCCGATAAGCTCGGATCCGGGGAGAAACCCGAGATCGAGAACAGGTTCCGCGAGGGCGACATCCGCCACTGCTACGCCGACGTGGAGAAGATCCGCCGACTCCTGGGCTGGTCGCCGCGCATCGGCTTCGAGGAAGGCGTCGGGGATCTCGTCGGCTGGGTGCGGACCCAGCTTGCGTCGGACGCGGTGCCCCGGGCGAAGGAAGAGCTGGAGAGGAGAGGATTGACCAAATGAGCGCGCCCCCGAGCGTGCCCATGCGGAGCCAGTCGAGGGGACCCAGGATCCCTTCGGCCGGCATCG
>JAUYMQ010000243.1 GCA_030698575.1 Deltaproteobacteria bacterium | reverse complement strand
CCGGTCACGACCGTGGCCGCCACTCGCCCTGGTCCTCCTCGGCGCGGTGAGCCTAGGCCGCCTCCCGGTCTCCCTGCTGCCCGACGTCACGCTCCCCGTCCTCACGATCCGCACGCCGGGCGCTGAAGGGTGGGGAAGGGGCGGGGACGGCGCTTGGCGAGTATGACCGCATGGTGAACGAATCCTACATCGCTGCGGATCTCTACCGGACACGCAACATGCGGCTTGCGTTCCGCGACGGATTCTACCTCGGCGGGCTGCAGGCGGCGCTGATGACGCTCACCGGCGGCCGGTTTCCCAATGGGAAGTATCGGATGCTGCCGACGCCGAGGCCCCGCGCCCGTCTTGCCCGGGACCGCCATTCACCCCGGATGGTAGGCTAACGTTCAGCAAGGTGGATGCGGCCTTCAAGTCCGGGAACGCGACGCGGGACACGATTCCCAGCCATCTCGTCGTGGGCCAGGGTGTTTCGGCCGATGTCGCGCGATTCTACGCGCACATGTGCCCGGCGGGGGTTTATGAAGCGGTGGAAGGCGGCCTGCGGGTCAATGCGCCGAACTGCGTGGATTGCAAGGCGACCGACGTGCTCGGACCCCGCTGGACGCCGCGCGAGGGTGGGAGCGGTCCCAGGTACAAGCGGATGTGAGGGCGTTCACACTTCACCCAAACCTTTTGTGCTCCCTGGCCCCTCCGTTGGAATCTTGCCCCGTCTCGCGGGCACTCATACTCTTCAGGCTCCAGGTTGCCCTCTCCCGCCACGCGGGTATCGCTGTGGGCCTTGAGCCGTCGCTCCACGTCGTCGCGCCCGATCGCTCCGCGCTGGTTGCCGTGCTGGAGGAGCGCTTGGGTCGGCACACGCGGGTGCGGCACCACGCCAGACCGCCCCCTGTCCGCACGCTGGGCTCTGCAGATCTGTTGGTGGTCGACCTCGACGACGGGCCTCACTCCCGCGACCCCCGTCAGCTGCTTCCCGTCCTCGCTCGTCTCGAAGTCTGGCTCGTGTACGGGGACTGCACAGTGTCGGCCCACTGGCTCGACGCCGCGCGCTGGCCCAACGTGCACTTCGTTTACTGCGGCGAAAAGGAGCGCGCGGCGGGCTTGCAGTCGCTGACGGCATCACTGCTGCAGCGCGTCGCGGGACCGAGCTCAGCGGAAATCGCGGCGCTGGTGTTGGCGCGGGAGCCTGGCCTCGAAGAGGTGGAGCCGCTGGTGCGAGCTGTGTGCGAAGGGTCGTGGGAGGTCCGGCATCCCGCTCAGCTCGCCGCCGCCGCCGCAATCTCGCTCGCGACGGTCAAGCGGACGCTCGAGGCGCTCGGGTTCGGCCGCGTCGAGCATTTCATCACGTACGTGCGCTGGGTGGTCTTCGAGCAGCTCGTCAGAGTCCACCGGCTGCGCGTTCCGCTGGCCCGGCGGCTCGCCGGGATTGGCGATCCGTCGAATCTGCGCCGCCAGATGGAGCGGGCACAGCGCGGGTCGGCGCGCGCGCTGCGGCGGCTGAAGGCGCTCGGTGCGTCGCTCGCGATTCTGCTGGTCCCGCTCGCCGGGGCGGCATGCCGTGACAAAGCTGCGGGGCAGGGTGCTGGGTCGGTGGCGGTCGCGGCTACCGCCGGGACGGACAGCGCCATCGCTCTCCCCGTCGTGGGTGCCGTGGTGCGGCGGGGCGATCTGGTGCTGACTATTCGCACTACCGGCCAGGTACGGGCGGAGCGCCAAGTGAGTTTGAAGGGCGAGGCGCAGGGAACGGTCGATGCGGTGATCGTACGGCCCGGCGATCGGGTGGACAGCGGCGCGGTACTCGTGCGATTCGACCCGCGTCCCTTCGATCTGGCGGTGCGGGAAGCAAACTCGCAGCTCGTGTCTGCCCCGGCCCCGCGGGGCAGGAAAATAGTGCAGTTCTTGCACGTGCAAGTGCCGGCTTATAAATTGCACGTCCACTCGTCACACTGTCACCAGCACTGCCGCGCGGCCCGCGCAGGTGACGGTGAGAAGGCGATCGCGGCTGCCGCACTAGTGCTGCAAACCGGGCAGCGCCAAACGGATGCTGCGCATACAACTCCTCCTTTCGGTTGTCCCGCCCCTCAGGACCTGCAGTGATCGTACAGTTCGTGCAGGTCGTGATGCTCGTGTTCAGGTCCAATGTGCACCTCTCGCACGTGATAGAGCACGTGGCAGCGAGGCCGACGGTCGGGGTCACCACCACCACGGCGACAGACAGCAAAGCGCTGGCGAGTAACCCAAGACTTGAAGCCTTGTCAAGAACCGTATGCATAGGACCTCCCGTGGGGTTAACAGGTGACGTAACAGCGACCGTGCCGCGTGTGACTCCTGGTCGGCTGAGGGAACTTGCCGAAACTGCCGTCGAGTCGAATTCCACGGCTTCGGTGCCGATGGCGTCGAAGGGAGACCCCGCCTGGAGCGCGGACCGCCAACGAACTCCGAGCTCATCTATCATAGGCGAGCGCTGCCCCCCGTGCCGTAGACCCGCCACCGGATCAAGCGCCACTCAGGCCCGGGACCCGGCGGGAAACTGCTCAAGCGGCGCACGGAGGGAGGACGCGAGCCTATCGCGCAACGGGAACTCGCGCACATTGAGTACCCTCGCGACGGTAGGTAGGCAGAACACGGCGTGACGTGAAGTAGGGTCCCCCTGCCTCGGTTTCGTACCACGGAATCCCTGTTCGTACTCTATCCACTTGCACCGGGGCGCTCTACATATTGGCTTGTGCCGTCCAACTCTTGCCCGTGGCGTCGCATGCCGGCCAGTCTGTTCGCGCTCGCGGTGACCGCAGCGTGCGCCTCGTGTGAAGCACGTGCTGATGGCGCGGCGTATGTACCGCCGCCGGTAGAGGAGGCACTTGGAGGCCTGGACCGCTTCTGGGCGCAGTGCCGCGTGCCGCTCGTGATCCGGTTGCCGTCGGACTCTCCAGTCGTGGGAACGATTCGCTCGATCGACTTTGACGTCCGGTGGGGCGTCGCGATCGCCGATCCGATCGAAAAGCGGGTTTTTCAGTTCGACACCCTCGGTCGGCCGACGCGTGTATTCGGCGCACCCGGCAGCGGTCCGGGTGAGTTTCGAGATCCAATCGATGCCGTGTGGGTGAGCGAGGGGCAGTTGCTCGTTCTCGATCGGTACAAGGGAATCGTGCTTTTTGGGGCCAGCGGCACGGTGATTCGCGATCCCCATGGCCCACGATTCTCCGGCGGAACTCGTTTGAGCAGACTCGACGACGCTTCCGTGCTCCTCGGCGTCTTGGATCACACCGCGTCCTCTGTTGCGCCGGCGTTCCCGCACATGGCGCGGATGGTGAACATTGAGTCCGGCGAGCAGCCGCTGGGCTTCGCGCCCGAGGACCGCAGAGCCACGTTTCGCATCCGCTTTGTTCGCGACGTCAGCCTGGCGGCGGATCCAACAGGCTCATTCATCGCCGTCGTGGTCCCGTACGCGCTCGGCGTGCAGTTCTATGCTCCCGATGGGAGACTCGTGGACTCCTGGGAGGGTCAAGCGGCGGCGTATCGCCGACCCGTCTTGCCGCCCGCGCGATTCGCAGGTCAGGGGAGTTTCTACCAGTGGGCGAGATCCTTTAGCCACTTGTTCTTCGTCGGGGTGCCCGACTCGTCAGCGGCGCTGCTGGGCTGGGAGACCTTCGTGGATGACACTCGCCACTATTACCTAGGCCTCTATTCCCGGGAGAGCAAGCGATTGGTGTCCGTCGAGGAAATCCCGTTTCGGCCGGTCCGTTCTCGCGGTGACACTGTGGTCTTTCTGAACTCCGCGGACGAGCCGGCTAATACAGTCATCGTCTGTCGGGGGTGGGCTCGCCAATGAACGCACGCAGCTATGCTGTCGCGTTGGGAATAATCTTGGTGACCGGGGGGGCCGCCGGTGCGTACGTGGGCCACAACCGTGGGGGCGGATCTACTAGCCCGTCCGGCGCAAGGTGGCTCGTGGGTCGCATCCTCTCGACTCCTGACGGCGGGAAGCTGTGCTGTGGGAAGGGGTCGCTCCTTGGCGGCACCTCGCCGCGCCGCGGCGCCGCCGCGTGGATTCTCTCGGGCGTGGATTGCACCGCCTGTGCCGCCCAGCAACTCGGGTACTGGCGGCGCCTGGCGGAGGAGTGCGGCGGACCTGGTGCGCTCGCTCTTGCCGTGTTCGGCGTCGGGAAGGATACAGCCACCGTTAGCAGCTTCGCAGGGCGGTATCGATTCCCTGGATCGGTTCACGCGATCAGTGCGCTGGAGGACGTTGGCCTGGCGGGCGCCACCACCCCGCTGGTGGTACTGGTGGACTCGGCGTCTAGGGTAGTGCTCGTGACGGGCGCTGTGGAAGCCAGTAATCCATCCCCGCAGCAGCTACTGGTTTTGTCCGACGTCTTGGGTGGCTGTCGGCAAACCATCCAAAGTGCCCACTAACGACGCGTCGCGGCGGTGAGAGAGCGCGCTGTATGCCGTGCATGTGACGTGCTATCCAGCACGGGGTGTCCGTGCCTTGAAGGGAGGTGAGTGCTATGAATGCCATCAAAACGCAAGTCCGTTCGCTGGTGACCTGCCTGCTGGTCGGCGGCGCCGGCGCCATTCTGGGATTCTCGCTCGTTGCTTTCACTCCAAGCGTGGCGCAGGCCGCGAAGGTAGCCTGCGAACCGCACTACGATTGGTGTGGATTCGAGTGCCAAGGCGGCTCCGGTTGCTGCTACCTTTGCACATTCCCATAGGGCGGTAGTGCACAGCGCGCTCACTCTTGACGTCAGCCACGCGGAGCGGCGGGGGCGAGGAACCAGCCCCGCCGCTCGGCGTTTGTAATGGGAGCGATTCGTCGGTACTCGTCGTGTTGGGCGCGGTGGTGAGATCCGCGCGCGGGTCATCCTGCCCCACGTGCGCGGCGCTAGGTTCGCGCTGGATCGCTCGCGTGGTAACCTGTATCTCACCGTTCCCGCGGTGGCGGTTCTGGTGGCGGTGCCGCTGCCCGATGGGCTGTAGGCCTCCAGGTTCCCCTTTTCATCGGCCGGGTGTACCCTAGCGGGCAGTACGCATGTCCCTCCCCGCTCACGCCCTCCGCCGCCCGGTCACCACCGTGGCCGCCACGCTCGCCTTGGTCCTCCTCGGCGCGGTGAGCCTCGGCCGCCTCCCCGTCTCCCTGCTCCCCGACGTCACCCTCCCCATCCTCACGATCCGCACCAACTACCCCGGCGCCGCAGCGCCCGAGGTGTCGCGGTTCGTCGCGGAACCGCTCGAAGCTGCCATCGCCGCGACGCCCGGCCTCGTGGAGCTGCGGTCGGTGAGTCGCAACGGACAGGCGACCACCACGCTGC
>JAUYMQ010000423.1 GCA_030698575.1 Deltaproteobacteria bacterium | reverse complement strand
CCCACCCCTCCTTGAACGCCTCCCTGAGCACGCGCCCCTCCGCCATCGGCAAGAGCGCGGTCGCATCGTTCGCTTCCGGCGGCAGCAGCCCGTGCAACCAGAGCACCGTCGGCGCCACGTCGACCACTTCGGCCTGCTCCGGAAGCGCCGCCGTGTCGTCCGCCTCGTTGATGGCCGCGGGGTTTGACGCCTCGACGATCTGATCGACCACGAAATCGCCCCCGCTCACGACGACGAACGGAATGTGCCGCGTGCCGGGATGCCCGTGGTTCCCCGGCGCCCTCGCCGCAAACGAGTCGCGCTGCGCGAAGACGTAGCCGGGCTTGCCGTCGCCTTTCCCCGCCTCCGCCGTCACCAGCAGCTCGCCCAGCCGCGGCGAGTCGATGCGCCACGCCGGGCGCACCTCGCTGAGCGTGTGCCCCTTGTCGCGCGGGTTCTCGATGCGGTAGAGCGCTTCCGACACGCCCGCCCGCGGCCTTCCCTGCCTCGCAAACAGTGCCACCTCGCGCATGCGTTTCAGCGCCTCGGCGTTCGCGGGGCTCAGATACCGCGCGTCGGCCCGGAGGTCGGTCAGCACCACCGTCGCCGCGCCACCGCCGGTGATCACGCTGTAAGGCTGCTCGAGCCCGCCATGCGTGCCCCAGGCGCGCGGCCGCTTCTTGCGGTCTGCCTCGAAGAGCGCGTCGAGATCGATCACGTGCGGCGCCTCGGCAGACTGCCGCGAGAACGAGTGGTCGCTCAGCACGAAGAGCACCGTGCGCACCCAGAGGCCCTTCTCCTTCAGATGCGCAACGAGGCGCCCCACCTGCCGATCGGCCTCCTTGATGGCGTCGTCGGCCTCCGGGCTCCCCGGCCCGTGGGCGTGCTGCTCGAAATCGACACGGCCCAGGTTCACAAAGACGAAGGCCGGGTCGTCGCGATCGATGATCTCGATCACGCGATCCATGATGCACGCATCCTGCGCCACGCCGTAGCTCGCCGCCGGATCGGCCGGGCAGTCGTCGCCCTCGGGCGCGGGCGACTCGGCCGAGCCCTTCAGGATGTCGGGCGCCACGTGCGTGACGAAGATCTCTTCGGGATTCGCGTTGCTCGTCCCGCACCCATCGCCCCGCCGCGTGCAGTCGAACAGCTTGCGGAGCTTCTCCTTGCCGAACACCGCTGCCGTAAGGGACTGTCCCACTTTTCTCCGCGGCGTTCCGTCACCAGACGGCGTTTCCGAAAAGGGGGACTGTCCCTTCTTCGTCGGATGGGGCGGGGACTGTCCCCGAGGTTCCGCAGCAAAGAGGTCAAAGATCGTCGGCACCCCGATCAGCGCCGGGTCCTCCATCCGCTGGGCCTGCTGGAGGGTGCGGTTGTAGAACGCGTTGCCGACGAGGCCCGACCGCGCGCCGTACTCGCCGGTCATCATGGCGACGTGGTTCGGGTTGGTCTGCGTCGGCATCGCGGCGCGCGCCTGGGTGTAGAGGGTGGCGTGGCTCGCGGGGTCGGGCGTGGTCGTGCCGGGGCAGTGGGCCGCGCGGCACAGTTCCGGGGCCAGGCCGGGGCGTACGTCGCCGGGCTGGAGTCCGTCGATGACGAGGACGATGGTGCGGAGGGTGTCGTCGGGCGATGTTTCAGGTGCCGGGGCTTCCGCGGTCTCCTTCGACGGTGCCGCGTCGGTGCTCTCCTTAACGGCAGGTGATGGCTCGCCGTCCGGCTTCTCCGCGGCCGAAGGGCAACCGAAGACGAGCGCTGTCACGAGCAACGCTACTATCGTTCGGAGTCTTCGCAAATTTCTCTCCCCCGCTTCACATCCAAGAGGTCCGAGCTTAACCGATACCCGTGATCCGCTCCACTTGACCCCCACGCACGTGAAGCGATAAGCGTGAAAGGAAGTCCTCCACCCGGGGAGAAGGGGTAACGGACATGCCTCTCCAGAATCGCGTTTCACCGTTCGGCGAGATTGTGGCCACCCCCGAGAGGGGCGCCTTCCTGGGGAATCGGGGCGGGCTGCATGACGAACACCGCCGGCTTCTAAAGAGGCGCTGGAATACGAATTGCTGGGTTTGCTGCCTGCTCGAATTCAAGGGCCGCAAGCGTCAAGTCATGACCCCGAAATCGTACACCGAGCTTTTCTTCCTGGACGAGCCCACGGCACTCGCTGCAGGGCACCGGCCGTGCGCGGAGTGCCGGCGGGCGGATTACAACCGGTTTCTGGAAGCCTGGCAGAAGGCGCGTGGCGCCAGGCCGTCAGCAACACAATTGAATGTTCAGCTCCACAAGGATCGCCTGGAGGGCAAGACCCAGCGCCGCCATGCCGCCGATCTGGCCGGCCTGCCGGACGGTGCGATGATTCTTCGGTCTGAGGATCAGACGCACGCGTGGCTCGTCTGGGGCGACCGTCTCTACCAGTGGTCGTTCGCTGGCTACGTCGCTTCGGTGGATCGACCGGGAGCCATGCCCGTCACGGTGCTCACGCCGGCATGCACGGTTCAAACCCTGGCGGCGGGCTACCGGCCCACCGCTCCCGGGGGACTGTCCCACTTTTCAGTCCCACTTTTCACCCAGGCGTTGACCAGCCCGAGGGCATCCCCGAAAAGTGGGACTGTCCCCGGGGTTCCGCGCTCTGCTTGACCTCCAGCGCCCAAAAGGCGTACACAGGAAAGGCATTTTTCCAACGTCGACGTACCCCCGCGGGCCCGCGCAGGGGAGTGCGGGACCCCCCATGACACGAAGCCCTGGCACCCATCTCACGTCTCCCAAGTCGGCCGGCAACCCCGCGCCCCATCTCCGGTTCTTCGCCGGAGCCGTGTCGATAGAGAAGGCCTCCGTGCGTGCCCGGGTCGACCAATCGGGCCGCTATCCGGTGCTGAGACCGTGCCTGAGTCGGACGCGTTGGCTATCGGCACGGCAGACGTGTGGAAGGACCTAGAGGTGCAGGACCAGTGTGGGGCGTTCGTAGGGGACGCAGAGGGTCTGAGCGGGGCGTGGGCGGCCGTGCAAATGACCGACGAGGGGGTGGCCTGGGCTGAACGCTTGGAGTTCGGTGGGAGGAGAGAAGGTGGGTGGAGGGGTTTCACATTCAGAGACGTTCGGATGCAATATCTTGTAGCGGTTGACCAGGTCGAGGGCGTGGCCGGCTTCGTTTTCGCCAACTGGAGCAAGAACATTACCACCTGCGGAGAAGCCAAAGATGTCATGCGACAAACGGGAATTGAAGCAACGGAGCTAACAATATGAAAGTGACCATCTTCCCCTGCGGACCGGTTGCAAATGAGAGTGAACGGATGGCCTTCGAGCATTTAAGGACCCGTCTGCAGTCCGAACCGGGGGACGGAGAGTGGGTTCTTCTGACGAACCTTCTGTTTTCCGTCACGCACCAGTTGCAGTCGGATGAGATCGATATCGTCGCGATCGGCCCCCCGGGTGTTCGGGTCATCGAGGTAAAACACTGGGAGGCGCAGTGGGTGGACTCGCACGTTGACCGTGTCCGTAAGGAGGCGGATCGGGTGACCAGCAAGGCTCGCAAGATCGGAACAACCCTCCAACGGATTGTCCGCGACCTTCCGTATGTAGATAGTGCATTCCTTGTTACGCAGGCAACCTCGAAAGTGAAGCGGCTTGCCCAAAAGGAAGTACGGGGCGTCCGGTTTCATACGCTGAACGATTGGAAGAGTGCGATTGGCTTCAACTCACCCGAGGTTCTGTTGCCTCAGCAGGTTAAAGATCTTAGCCGGAAGTTGGAGCCACAGAGCTCTGTTGCCATCGATGGCTCAATGCGGAGGCTGGCCGGATACGTCAATCTGGAATTGAAGTCGCAAAAAGAGGAAAGTTTTCATCGCGTTTACAAGGGCAGCCACCCTGCACGGCAGGATCGGATTGTCCTGCATCTCTATGACTTGTCGGCGAGTGACGACAAGAACGCCGAAGCCAAGGCTAGACGGGGATTCGAAGCGCTTCACCGTTTGCAACTCCACCCTTGGGCGCCAAGGATTCTAGATTCCTATCAAGAGACGCCCGGATACGCAGGGGAAATGTTTTTCTTTACGGTCGTTGATCCGGCGGCGCCTTGCATCGAAGATAGAGCTACGGACGCGACGTGGAATACGAGCAACCGGCTGGCGTTTGCGCAAGACGCCGTTAGAACGCTGAGCGAATTACATGCGGCGGGGACGCCGGACGAGCCGATGATTCATCGGAATCTCACTTTACGCACGATTCTTGTTAAGCACGACGACAAAGTTATCCTCACAGGTTTTGAGCACACCAGAATTCCTTCGGAAGTCAGCGTGGCTTCCAGCAACCTGCCGACGGAGAAGGACCAGACCACGGTTGCGCCGGAAGTTCAGGCACAGGGCCGGGCCGCGGCAGATCATCGTTCTGACCTGTATTCGCTCTGCGCATGCCTCACCCATCTGTTTCATACAAAAGAGGATGATCTATGCCAGCGGGCGGTGTCAGTGTTCGCGCAAGGCCTAACTAATGAGCCGGAGCAACGTGGCACGCTGAAGGACCTAGAGGAAGCGATCTCCGAATTACTTGGCGAATCAGTGCCGCTGCCGGCTGCGCCGCCTGCAAGATTCTGGACCGAGGATCAAGTCGTTCGCTTTCACGATCGCGACTATCGGATCGTTGCACGTCTCGGTTCGGGCGGCGTTGGGACGGCTTTCAAGGTGGTGGAGATCGACCGGTCTACAGGAGAGGATCTCGGGACTTACGTCGCTAAAGTCGCCCGTGAGGGCGAAACTGGGCAGCGTGTTTTGAAAGCCTATAGCCTCGCGCGATCTCATCTCGGTCGCCACGCGGCGCTGTCCACGATCTTCGAAGTGGCCAGGGAATGGCAAGAGAACGACTTCATCGCGCTGATGACATGGATCGAAGGAGCGCCGCTTGGCGAGTTTGCCGGCGTGTTTCCTCTTCTGGCGGACGAGCAGCAGGAGAGATCTAGCGAAGCGTTGGGCTTGCGCTGGCTGCGCGTCATCAGCGAAGCGCTTGACGTGCTTCATCGCAATGGCCTTGTCCACGGCGACGTGAGCCCGCGCAATATGATCGCTTCGGGAGGCGATCTGGTGCTGACTGACTACGATTTCGTCAGCAAGATCCACGTTCCGATTTTGGCTCCCGGCACCATTCTGTATTGCTCTCCCTCATTTCAAAAACAGCGACCCGCTTCTCCTATGGACGACATCTACGCTTTGGCTGCCAGTTTCTTCCATGTCATTTTCGAGAAAGAGCCCTTCTGGTACGGCGGTGCGCAAGCCAAGGAGCGAGGGCTGAACTGGGATGGAGTGGACCGCTCGCAGTACCCAATCCTGGCGGATTTCCTCGACAAGGCGACACATCCGGAACCGGAGCAACGGTTTGCCAACGTGGCTGCAGCGCTGGCGGCCCTCAAAGCACGAGAGCCGAAGGAAGTTGTGACTCCAGCCGAAAAAGATATTGCAAGAGAACCAGAGCCAGTA
>JAUYMQ010000219.1 GCA_030698575.1 Deltaproteobacteria bacterium | reverse complement strand
CAGGATGGGGGGGACGCCGGTCACGGCGAAGACACGCAGTTCTTTCATGCTAGATAAGCCCCAGCTGGCCGAGAACGCGGGCCGTGTGGCCCCTCCGCTCGAGGGACAGGAGCGAAAGCAGATCCCGAGGCGTGTCGACGTCGAGGGCGATGCGGGCGATTCGCCGCTTGCGGAAGGGCGTGTTGCGGCGGGCGGCCTGGCGCTCGTGCCGCTCGAAACTCTGCTTTCCGAAGCTCGGCGGTATGACGTCCGGCGGCACGCGGAGCAGCGCGTTGGTCCCGGTTCCCTCCTTGGAGGGAACTCCGACAACCAGCCGGCCATCGGCTGGTCGCCGGTTGAGGGAGGTGAGCAGGCGCTCGATATCCCCGGGTCGGACAAGCGGGATGTCGGACGGCAGGATGAGCAGGGCGGGCGCTCCCGCTTCCCTGACCATGCGCGTGGCGAACCGCAGCGCCGGATTGAGGCCCATATCGGTCTTCTCTTCGAGGCATCGGGCTCCCCATCCGGCTGCTTCCGCCAGCACCGACCGGTCGTGACTCACCACCCACACTTCCGGGACGCCGCGGGCCGCCTTCGCCGCGCGCAGAACGTCGCGGAGCATCGCGCGCGCCAGCTCCCCGCGTGCCGCCGGGGAAAGTAGCTCGGCCAGGCGCCCCTTGGCGCGTTGGGGGGTCTTCACGGGGATCAGGACGTGCACGGGCGGGCGCTTCATGGCCGGATGAGCCCGACGACCGCCGTGGCCAGGCGCCTTGCCCGTTCGGCGTCGGCCATGAGCGTGTCGCACACGAGGACCCTCATGCCGAGCGACTCGATTGCCGGCGCGAGCGGCGCGTCGACCGTGTCGAGCACGAAGGTGGTCGCCAGCTTTTCGTAGAGCCGCGCCACCCCCAGGGCGCTCGCCTCGTGTCCGAGATCGCGGAGCATGTTCGCCGCCGGCCCCTTCACGGTCCTTCCGCCAATGATGGGCGAGATGGCCACGACGGGCGCCCCGCTCTCGGCGATGGCGTCAAGCAGCCCCGGTACCGCCAGGATTGGCGCGATGCTCACAACCGGGTTCGAAGGGGAGATAACGATGCCGGCGGCCGAGGCGAGGGCTTCCCGCACCCCGGGGGCCGGGCGCGCCTGCTCGGCGCCGCGAAAGCTGACACCGAGGACCTTGTCACGGCACGCGCGGCGCACGAAGTATTCCTGGAAGGGAAGGGTGCCCTCGGGCGTTTCGATTTCGGTGGCGACGGGATCATCCGTGACGGGAAGGATGGCGACGGGAACGCCGAGGGCGGACCGGATCTCCTCCGTGACCGCCGAGAGTGGCGCTCCCTCGCCGAGCCGGCGCGTGCGGGTCAGATGCAACGCCAGGTCACGGTCGCCCAGTTGAAACCATGTCTCCTCGCCGAGGCGGCTGAGCATCTCGAGGCATGCCGTTCCGTCTCCACCCACGCCCCAGCCTCTTGCCTCGTCCACGATTCCGGCGAGCGTGTAACAGACGGTGTCGATGTCGGGCGATATGTGGAGGCCGAAATGGAGGAAATCATCCGCAGTATTGACGATGGCGGTGAGGCTTTGCGGGTCGGTCACGCCCGAGAGTCCCCTCAGAAAACGGGCCGCCCCCACACCTCCGGCGAGGACCGCGAGCTTCATTGTCTTCACGCGCGTCGACTCCCCGCTCGGCGGGCCGGCCCGGAACGGCAGAGGGATGTGGTTCGCCGCACTCGCCGGCCCGGCAGAGGCGGCGGCTTTCCGAGCGCGAGTATAGGCGGGGCGCGGGGGGTGGATCAACGCGGCTGGATTTCTCGCGAACGTGGCGTCGGCTGGCTCCTCGGAGGGTTCAGCGCCGAGCGGCCGCCGGGGGACTCCCCCCGGGCGTCGCTTCCCGGGCCTCTCTCCCGGGGTCGTCCTTCCCCGGGGAGATGACGGCCCGCGGGCGGTAGATCCCGGCGGCGCGAGCGTACTCGAGGATCTGCATGTAGAGCGCGCGGAAGCGTATTCCGTGGTTGAGATGCTTCAGGTGAGCGAGTTCGTGACAGAGGGTGGCGATGAGCGACGAGTACTTCAGGAATGCCCCGTTCCGCCGGTCATGAAGCCGGAGCCGGATCACGCCATTCACGTCACAGCTGCCGTACCGGCGCTTGACCCGGCCGCTTTCCCTGGTGAGATGGGCGAGTGGCAACCCGAACCTGCCAGCCAGCAGCCGGGCGTGGTGATCGAGCCGTTCAAGAATCTCCCTCTCTTCCTCGCTGAACCTGTCCCAGTTCAAGAAACAGTTCCTCCCGTGGTCTGCGCGAGCGGTCTGGGGCGGCGAGTGTCGAGGCAAAGAATGGTGGCGCAGCGGAGACGGGATTCCCGGGGTCGTCAGCTATCTACAATATCGAGGGGGACGTCACGCGCCGGCGCCTAGCGGCGCACGTAGAAGAGGTAGACGGCGACCAGGATGCTCAACCCGAGCCCCGCGAGGAAAACGGGGGCCTGCTCGATGACCCCGGTGCTCCCGCCGCCGAATCCCACGCGGACGATGGTGACGACGACGAGGGTCATGACAATGAACGTGAACAGCGCGCGCCACCGCTTCAGAATCGTGATGACGATGATCGCGAGCACTGCTCCCTGGACCCAGGGATTGGAGAGGTCCTCGACCAGCTGGCTGCCCGTCAGGTAGTCCGTGATGTCGATGAGTCGATCCATTCCAGATCCTCGGGCCCAGATCCTCGGGCCCATCTCTTCCGGCCTATATCCTCTGGGCCCATGTTCTTGGGGCCCTGCCCTCCGGCGGGGTCATTCTCTCCAGGATTCCGGGACGCGCAACTCCGTGGCGCGCGCATCGAGCCTGCGAAGGTCGCGCTTGTGCTGATTCAGCCGACTCTCCTCACGCGGGAGGATCCGGGAGAGCTTCTGAAAATCCGGGTTGTCCTCGAGGGGGAGCACCTCGTTGCCGCTCGAGTGCGACTTGATGATCTTCCTGAGCTGGTTGCGGTGGGCGTCAACGATTTGCTGCTGCTTGCTCACGAGCGCGTTCGCCTGGGCGAACTGGGCCTGCCACCAGGCCTCTCCCTTCCCGACGTACTCGCGCAACCCGAGGCGTGCCGTGCGCCGGATTGCCGGGCGAGGGGCCGCCTGCCGGGCGGCGCTTGCGGCGGGCGCCCCCGCAGCCTCTCCCTGAAGGATGTCGCCGACCACGTCCGTGCCGCCCGTCCTTCGCGGCGCGTCGCCTTCGGGCGCCAGGGGCTCTTCCTCGAAGCCGGGGACGGGGCCTTCCGGCAGCGCAATATCGAGGGTCCGGTAGAGGCCGGGGTCAGCCCGTGTTTCCACGAGCTTGACGGTATCCTGGTACTTGATCGGGATGCTGGCGCGGTTGGAGGTGTAGTGAGCCACCTCCTTGTCGTCGATCCACTTGAAGATCTCGCCCTGTGCGGCGCCAGGCATACCGATCCCCGCGATGGCCAGTGCAAGGAGAAGCGCTGGAAGGCCGCGACGGGCTTCGCCCCAAGCTCTCATCATCTCTCTCCTGTGATCACGGGTCCCCTGTAGCGGAATGCGCCGCCCGAATTGCCCATCCGGCCGGAGGTCAGAGGAACCTCTCCACGAGCGATTCGTTTACCAGATCGCCTGCGTTCCGCCACCGCACGACCCCAGCGCGGTCGATGATGGCCGCAGCGGGTATCCGTCCGACTGCGTAGGCGTCGGCCGTCTTTCCCGGCTCGACCCCGATGGGAAACGTGAGGCCGTGCTTCGAAGCGAACCCTCTGACCGTTTCGTCGGTCTGCTCCTTCGAATGGCTTGTGAGCGCGAGCACGACGAGACCCCGGTCTTTCAGGTCGCGATAGACCTTCTCGAGGCGCGGCACCTCGTGCTGGCAGTGCGGGCACCAGGTATTGAAAAAGACGATGAGAACGACCTTTCCGCTGGTGTCCTGTTTCTTGGCCTTCGTGACCCAGTTTGCATTATCGAGGGGCGGCATTGGACGTCCGATGAGGGTCATCTCGCGAATACGATCGATGGCCGCACCGGAGTTCGGGTTCCCGGGATACTCGCGGGTCAGCCGATCGAATATCTTGGTCGCCTCCTCGTAGCGCTCGAGATCCATGAGAAGGCAGCCGATCTGAAAGAGCGCCTGGTCAGCGTAGTCGCCTTCCGGCTGCTCGTCCTGGTATGCCTGAAACTCCTTGAGCGACTCCTCCCGACGCCCCATGTCGTAAAGGATCTGGGCCGCCATGAGCCGGGAACGTGCCGCGACCTCGGCGTCTCCCTTGTGCTTTTCCCCCACTTCCTCGAAGGCCGCGAGGGCTTGCTCATAACCCGGCATGGCGGCCTCTCGCTCGAGCTTGTACTCCTTCACCGGGGCGTGCGTCTTCAGGTAGATCGCCTGCGCGCGGTAGAAGCCGGCGAAGGCCGCGTTCTCGTTGTCCGGAAACCGGTCGAGCATTGTCTGAAGCGTGGCTTCACCCGCTTCGAACTCGCCCCGGCTTATGGACGCGCGTCCGGAAAGGTAGAGCACCTGCGGAAGGCGGGGGCTCTCGGGATAGCGGTCCGAGAAATCCTGCGCTGCCCGGATCGCGCCCGCAAAATTCCCCGTCTCGAATCCGTTCACGACGGATTCGAAGGCCTGATCTTCGGGGCTCTTCTGGGATTCGGCGCTCGCGGCGGGCGACTCGGCGCCCCCGGGAGGTTTCTCGCCGCAGGCGGGCAGTAGAGAGAGCAGTGCGACAATGGCCAGGATCAGGAACAAGGCGCGCATAGACTGAGGTATCCGAAGGGGGAAGATTGGCGTCATGATATTGCTAGTCGGATCTCACTGCCACGGTGCTGCCCGGAGGCGCGCTGGAGGGGCCGCAGGAGTGGCAATGTATATCACGAAGGGTTCAGGCTGACAACCAAAGTCGAATGTCCGTTGACAGCGCTCGGACGCACTCCCTAATATCTCCTGAAGGGGCCATTTTCGCCTCCGGCGGGCGGGTTGATCCACCCGGCCGGCGCGCCACCGGGACCTCGAGTGCAACCTCCGCGGAGCTTGTCACAGGCGCCGCCCGCCTTGGAGTGAGCCATGGACAGCCCGACCGAATACAACGCCTGGTTCGAGTGCTTCAGGCGTTGCGGCGAGCGGTATCCGCTCGATGAGATCGTCTATCGGTGCCGCCGCTGTGGCGGGCTCCTCGAGGTCGTTCATGACTTCGAGAAACTTGGCAACCGCAGCGCGGCTTCCTGGATGAAGATCTTCGAGGAACGGTCTCACAGCACCGAGTGGCCCTTCGGATCGGGTGTCTGGGGGAAGAAGGAATGGGTGCTTCCGAACATCGATAACGGGAATATCGTCTCCATGTTCGAGGGCCATACGAATCTGTTCTGGGCCGAACGATTCGGGCGAGAGCTGGGTCTCGAGGACTTCTGGGTCAAGCATTGCGGCAACAGCCACACCGGGTCCTTCAAGGATCTGGGAATGACCGTGCTGGTCTCGGCCGTGAAGCAGATGATCGCCCAGGGCAAGAAAATTCCCGCTGTCGCATGCGCTTCCACGGGGGATACTTCGGCGGCCCTGGCCGCCTACTGCGCATCGGCCGGCATTCAGTCCATCGTCTTCCTCCCGAAGGGGAAGGTGTCGAACGCCCAGCTCGTCCAGCCGCTGGCCAACGGCGCCCTCGTGCTCGCGCTCGAGACCGACTTCGACGGCTGCATGGAGATTGTCCAGAAGGTCTGCACCGAGAACGATCTCTACCTGGCCAACTCGATGAACTCCCTTCGTGTGGAAGGGCAGAAGACCGTCAGCATCGAGGTGGCGCAGCAGTTCGACTGGGTCGTGCCCGACTGGGTGGTGATTCCGGGAGGAAACCTCGGGAACGTGAGCGCGCTGGGGAAGGGGTTCCTCATGATGCGTGACCTCGGCCTCGTGTCGAAGCTTCCGCGGATAGCCGTCGCCCAGGCGCATGCCGCCAATCCCCTCTACCGGAGCTTCAAGAAGGGCTTCAAGGATTTAGAGCCGATCCAGGCGGAGAAGACCCTCGCCAGCGCCATCCAGATCGGGAATCCGGTCAGTTTCGAGAAGGCCGTGAAGGTCCTGAAGGAGTTCGACGGGGTTGTCGAGGAGGCGACCGAGGACGAGCTTGCGAACGCCTCCGCCCGGGCCGATCGCGCGGGGATGTTCACCTGTCCGCACACCGGCGTCGCGCTCGCCGGGCTCATCAAGCTCATCGATCAGGGCGTGATCAAGAATTACCAGAAGGTCGTGCTCATCTCGACGGCCAACGGCCTGAAGTTCCCCGAATTCAAGATCCAGTACCACGAGGGGCAGCTCGACGGTGTAACGCCCGCGCACGCGAATCTGCCCATCGTCCTCCCGCCGGATTACGATTCTGTACGCCGGGCCATCTTCGAAGCGCTCGACAAGCGTTTCTGAACCTGATTCTCCTCTTTTTCCCGCCTCCCGCTGCCACCGGACCGGATTGCCTGCCACTTAAAAGGTGAGGTGAAAAACCCATACCCTGGCAGCATCCCGGCTCCCGCCGACTGGCCGGAAAAGGAGGATTCCCCCATGGCCAACCTCGCAAGCGGCAGCACCGCGCGGGCGAGTGCGCTTCGCATATTTGGCGAAGCGCTCTTCAGTCTTGCGATCCTGGCACTGTGCGCGCCCCCCGCAACGGCGACCATCTACCGATGGATCGACGGGCAGGGCAATGTCGGATTTACCGACGAGATCGACAAGGTCCCGGCGGATTACCGCAGTTCCGCCACGACGATGTCGGAGACCGAGCTTGCCCGGCGCGTTCCCATCCAGGGGATGATGCCGGCCGACCTCGATCCCATCGTTATTCCGGGCCACCTCCAGAGTGGCAAGGTGAACCGCGCAGCGCAGCGCGACACGAGCGCCCGACAGCATCGGGGCTTCAAGAACAGCTCGGAGCGCTGGGCCTACGTCCCGAACCTCGGCTACGTCGAAGAGGCGACCGGTCACTCCCCGAGCGATCATACGGGGACCGAGCGGGTTGTCTACATCGACGGGCAGCGGTTCTTCCTTCGTAACCCCGTCCCCGTCGAGACCGAGGTGAACTGGCACGACAAGGAAGTTCTGGAGCGGGTCTACGGGCCTGAGGTGCGGCTCCCCGAGCTGGATCTCTACATCGGCGGACACCCCTGAGGTGAAAATAAACTGACACTTTCCACCTCGGTGGGCCACGTACACCATGACCTGCGAATGCAGGCTGTTTCACAGGGGAGGGCAGGAACTTCTTCGGAGGTTCCTGCCTTTTTTTGGGGGCCCGGCAGGTTGCGGCCCCCCCCGCTGGCCCCGGCTGACCCACGGAAGGGGGTTGAAACGGGCCGTGGAAATGGGGGTCAAGTTACGTCTTTCCCCAGCCGATGAGCTAGGATTGAGAGCGGTGCAGGCCGGCCTCGAGGCGGCGGCCCCGGCCCCGCGGAAAATGGGAGGAGTCGGATGAACTGGAAGCGAATAGGATTTCTGGCGGCGGTTGCCCTGCTGGCGGTTGTTGTGAGCCCCGTCGGGGCGCTGGCGCATGACGACTACGAGGATTCCCTCAATACTCATCCATTCAAGCTCGCGGCGATTCCCGTCTACGCCGCCGGCTTCGTGGCGGATCAGCTGGTCTTCCGGCCGTTTCACTGGATGCTCAACAACGAGCCGCTCGAGACGGTCACGGGGCACGACGAGATGAGCACCCGTACGCCGCCCGACAGTCTCGAGAACATGCACTAGCACCGAGGGCGCCGGCAGGCCGGAGTCCTGGAAAAAACAGAGCGCGCGGCGCCGGTCGATCCCGGTGCCGCGCGCTTTTCTTTTTCCCGGGAGGGGCACCGCGCGGCTGACGCCGAAGCGCCCGTGCCCGGCGTCAGGCGAGGTAGTAGCTCAGAAGCTGTTTGCGGTAGATGATGCGGTTGCCCTGCCGCGTCGCCCATTCGACGGGGCCCACGCCAGGGGCGAAGGTGACTGTCACGTAGGTCTCGATCGCCCCCTTCTCGCGGTTCGTGACGAATTCCCGGCGGTGCCTTACACGAATCTCGAGGCAGTTCTCGAAGATTCCGGCTGGGACCTGAACGCGCTTCTTCGTGTCGCTGACCTCGTAGATCAGGTCCTCTGCGGTCCATATTGCGCCAATCGTGAGAGGCAGCTTGATGAGATGGCGAGGGGAGCGGGCGATGCCCTTGTGAAAGTTTGCCTGCATGACACCCGTCGTCACGTGCGCGGTGCCCAGGCGAGTCTTCCCGTTGTAGAAATACTCACCGATGTGATCCGTGATGACCTCTTCGATCTCGGTTCCCGTCGAGTCCTGGTAGATCCACCGGTTTCCGATGGCCAGCGGATAGAAATCATCCGGAGAACGGAGCGGATCCAGGTGGAAGAACGTCTTGCACCCTGTGAGCGCTACCAACGCACAGAGAATCAGCGCCAGGGGGCCCGGCATGAGGCGTGAGAATGAGGTCACTTCGACACCTTGTGCATCAGGCCTGCAATCCCGATGAACGGCAGCAGCGGCATGATCACGATCCCTTCCCAGATGTTGCTGATTTTGGCCTTCTTGCGTGTGCGGAGGCGCTCCATCTCCTCGGCCACGTCGTCCGCGTCCGGATCGAACTCGAGGGCCTTTCCGTAGTGCTCCTGGGCCTCGCTGAAGCGCGACTGGGAGACGAGGAAACTTGCATAGTGGGCATGCGCCCGAGCGTCCCGCGGGTTAGCGCGCAGCGCCCGCCGGTATTCGCGCTCGGCCGGCTCCGGCTTGTCGGCGATTTGCAGCGTATCGGCGAGCATCACGCGTCCGTAGGAGTCCTTGGGTGCGAGAGCGACGCCCTGGCGGATCGTCTTAATCCCCACCTCTCTCTGGTTGGCGCGGAACTGGATCCATCCCAGGCCGATGCGCGCCTTGGCGTTGCCGGGATCGAGCAGGGCGGCGCGCTCGTAGAGCCGCATCGCCTCCGGCAACTGATTGGCCTCAGAGCGGGCGTCGGCGAGCAGCACGAGCTGGTCGGCCCGGACATCGGGTAGCTCTGCGAGCGGCTCGAGGACGATGACAGCCTCCTCGGCTCGCCCCCGCTTGAGGTACACGCTTCCCAGCGCCTCCCGCGCCGCGAGGTTGTCCGGATCCAGCCGGATTGCGTCGGCGAGCAGCTCCTCCGCGCGCTCATCCAGGCCGCGATCGAAGCTCACCTGGCCCAGATCCGCATAGTCCTTCGAGAGCCGTTTGGGATCCACCGGCTTTTCCGCAGCGGCCGCCGGAGGCGCCCCGCGCCCGTCCCGGTGCTTCTGGCCGAGGGCCTTCCGGATGCGGGGGTCATCGATCCCGGAGGGAGCGAAGAGCGGCTTGAAGTCGTCGAGGTCGACGGGGGTCGAGGGCTTCGGCCCCCCGGGGTCGACCGATTCGAAGTGGCTGATGGCCTTCTCGTAGTCGCCCCCCTGCAGCGCCACGCTGGCGATCACGAAATCCGGCGCGGCGTTCGGGTCGAGCCGTCGCGCGCGCTCCCAGTCCCGCAGGGCCTCCCGGTAGTCGCCATTCCGGAGGGAGAGGAGCCCGCGGTTGAAATAGAGGTAGGCAACCCGGTCGTCCGCGAGGATCCCGCGGTCGAAAGCGGCCCGGGCTGTCTCGAGTTCACCGGAGCGCGCCAGGGCGGCACCAAGGTTGTTCTGTGCTTCCGCCAGGCCCGGTTCGATGCCCACGGCGTTCACGAACGACTCCCGCGCCTCCGGCAGTCGTTTGAGGGCATCCAGCACAAGGCCCAGATTGTTGTAGGCCGGGGCAAACGCGGGATCGCTCTCGAGTGCCCGCCTGGCCGCGCTCTCCGCCTGATCGAGATACCCCTTCGCGCAGAGCACGATTGCGAGGTTGTTCCAGGCTTCGGGGCGGGCGGGGTCCGCGAAGGCGGATCGCTCGAAGTGTGTCAGCGCCCCGTCGAGGTTTCCCGTCTCGAAGAGAACCACGCCCAGGTTGTAGTGAGCAACGGGATCTTCGCGCCGGACGCCGAGCGCCTTCTGGTAGGACTCCTCTGCCTCGGGCATCTCGCCGCTGAGATAGTGGCGGTTGCCGAGCGTGATGAGATCGCCGGTGAGGGATGCATGCGCGAGGGGGGCCACGATGAGCGCGTTCAAGAACGCGACGAGGCCGACCAGGCTGGTCACTCGCTTGGGCAGGGATGTCCCCCGCATGGCGTAAACCTTTGGAATCAAAGGGAGAGGTGAAGGCGGGCCTGCCCTGGGGGCCGGTCCGCCGATGCGTGATCAGGGCGCGCGGGTCGGGGGAGCTATAGCACCCCGCGGCGCGGGGTCGCAAGCGCGATCAGAGGCAGGGCCCTTCCCGAATCAGCCCCCGCGGGAGCGGGCGGGATGGGGCGTCAGGCCCGGTGCCGCGCGAAGGTGCCGAGGAAGGTGCGGATGTGCGCGAGGTCGAAGGGCTTCTCGATGACGGGGTTGTCCACCCGTTCGAGGAACAGCCGGGCTTTCTCGGTGAACGCGCCGCCGGTCATGAAGACGAATCGCTGAGCCAGCTCCGGCTTTTCCGCGCGAAGCGTCTCGTATACCTCGCCGCCGCTTCTGCCGGGCATCATGACGTCGCAGAGAATCACATCGAAAGCCGGATTCTCCCGCAGAAGCGCGATGGCCTCGTCGCCCCCCACGACGACGTCGACGTCGTGAAATTCCGCGAGTCCCCGTTTCAGGCTGGCGCCCAGCGCAGGATCATCGTCCACGACGAGCACGCGGGACCGCGGGAGGGGGGCGCCGGAGGGCGCTTCTCCGGGCCGGGATCGGGCGGGCGCCACGGCCTCCGCCGCAGGCAGGAGCACGCGGACGGTCGTCCCCTCGCCGGGGCGGCTGGTGATCGAGATCTCCCCGCCGAGCGCTTCTAGCAGGTTCCGGCAGATCGAAAGGCCCAGCCCGGTGCCGAGCCCCACCGGCTTCGTCGTGAAGAACGGGTCGAAGACGCGGGGAAGGGTCATCTCGTCGATCCCCTGTCCCGTGTCGCTGATCTCGATGCAGGCCCGCCCGCTGTCGTCCGTGCGGGTCGACAGCCGGATCTCGTTCCCCCCGGGCCTCGCGCTGTCGAGCGCCTGGGCCGCGTTCTGGAGCAGGTTCATGAAGACCTGCCCGAGACGGGCCTCGTTGCCCGCCACGAGCGGGGTCTTCCCGTAGTCCTTGACGATCCGCGCCTCGGTCCGGATGGCCTTGAAGGCCATGTTGACGGTCGACTCGAGCACCGGGTGCAGATCGGTGGGGGTGCCCGTCTCCTCGTCCGTTCTCGAAAAGGTCCTGAGATCCTTGACAATGACCTTCACGCGCTCCGCCCCGCTGCGGGCCTCGCGCAGGATCTCTTCCAGTTCCTCCAGGGAGGCGGCATCCACCGGGGGCTCCGCCGATTCCGGATCCCGGGCCTTCCGACGCGACAGGTGCTCGGTCACGAAGTCGAGGTTGGCGATCACGTAGCTGAGCGGGTTGTTCATCTCGTGGGCGACGCCCGCGGCAAGCAGGCCAACGGAAGCGAGCCGGTCGGCCTGGAGGAGCCGCGCCTGCATCTGCCTCCGCTCGGTCACGTCCATGAACACGCCCAGGATGGCCCGCTGTCCCTCGAAATCGATCAGGCGGGTGTGCATCTCGGCCGTGAACTGCCGTCCGTCTCGGGCCAGCAGCGTGATCTCGGCAAGCGGCGCAGCCGCTCCGCTCTCCAGCATGGCGCGTATCCTCGCCCTGGAGCGATGGTGGTCCTCGGGATGGATGAATTCGATGACCGCCCGGCCCAGAAGATCCTCGGCGCGCGCCTCGCCGACCAGCCTCGCGGCCGAGAGGTTGGCGTAGACGATCTGGCCGTCACAGTGGACGACGATTCCCAGGGGCAGGCTCTCCACGAACTGCCGGAACAGCGCCTCGGACGCTCGAAGATCCGCTTCCGCCTTCTTGCGGCTCCGGATGTCGGAGGTGACCGTGGCGAGGGCGACCGGCTCCCCCGTCGCGCTGTCTTTGATGAGAAACAACTTTCCCTGCGCCGGTATGGCTTCTCCGGTCATGAAATTACGCAATCGGAATTCCTTCTCTACGTAGCCGCCGCCGGAGATTACCCGAGAGAGAACGGAATTGCTGAACTCGCTACGATCCTCCGGAAGGATATAGTCGGACAGTGTGGTCCGTTTCACCTCTGCGGCTGGCCCCAGTCCGACCATTTCCCGACCTGCACGGTTGACGTAAAGCGCCTTGCCCTCGATCGACGCGAGCCCGATGAGATCCGGGCTGTGCTCGATCAGCTCGACGAGCTGCCGGCGCTGCTCCTCCGACCGACGGCGCTCGGTGATGTCGCGGATGATGGTCGTGAAGAGGGTGCCCGCCTGGCCCGGCAGCGTGACCCTGGAGACCGAGATCTCGCACGGAAAGCTGGAGCCGTCGTTCCGGAGCGCGACGATCTCCCGTGTATGGCCCAGGAGCCCGCTCTCCTCCGCAGGCAGAGGGGAATCGGGGTCCTGCTGATACTCGCGGTGGAACCCTTCGTAGAAGAGACGATCGATGCTCTTCCCAAAGGTCTCCCGCGGATGCCAGCCGAAGCACCGTTCGACCGAGTCGCTGGCCGCCTGGACGATCCCGTCCGCGTTAGTGGTGATCACGGGGTCGAGCGCCGATGCGAAGATGGCACGAAGGCGCATCTCGTTTTCTGCAAGGGCTCTCTCGGCTTTGGCCCG
>JAUYMQ010000213.1 GCA_030698575.1 Deltaproteobacteria bacterium | reverse complement strand
CCGGTCGGCCGCCAGCCGAAAGTCGTTCCGGCGCCGAACCAGGAGGCGATTTTCCTCGGCGATCTGCTCCGCACCCGGCGTGGTCTCGTCGAAGCGGCCGCCTCCTCCGAGATCCCGGAACGTGTCCTCACCGAAATCGCCGGGAGGCACCTCCTCCGAGAAGGACATCGGACGCTGATCTTGAAAGCGCGCATCAGGGGCGCACGGGATGAAATCGTCCCGCGGTTCCGCCCGCGATGCGGGTATGGTTTGCGAGGGGCCGACTCCGTCGAGGCGGCACTTGCGCTTCGCCTCAGCCCATCGGGCGTCTCGCTCTGTCTTTTGCTTCTTCGCCATGCTACGCCGCCACCGCTTCCTTGCTGAGCTTTAATAGCTCCTTCAGCTCGGCCGTCGAAAGCTCGGTCAGCCAGCCCTCGCCGGTGCCGACCACCTTCTCGGCCAGCTCCTTCTTGCGCTCGATCATCTCGTCGATTCGTTCTTCCAGCGTGCCCACGCACAGGAACTTGTGAACCTGAACGTTCCTCGTCTGGCCGATTCGAAACGCCCGGTCCGTGGCCTGGTTCTCCACGGCCGGGTTCCACCAGCGGTCGAAATGGAACACGTGGTTCGCCCGGGTCAGGTTCAGTCCCGTCCCCCCGGCCTTGAGGGATAGAATGAAGGTGCTCGGTCCCCGGCCTTCGGCCTGGAAGCGTTCGACCATGCGGTCCCGTTGCTGTTTCGGTGTGCCGCCGTACAGGAACAAGACTTCGCGGCCGAACGTCTCCTGCAGGTGGCGCCGGAGGAGCTCACCCATCTCGGCGAATTGCGTGAACACCAGCGCGCGGTCACCGGCCGCGATGATCTCATCCAGCATCTCGGAGAGGCGGGCGAGCTTGCCCGAGCGGCCGTCGAGGGGGGAGTTGTCACCCAGGAACTGGGCCGGGTGATTGCATACCTGCTTGAGCTTCGACAGCGTGGCCAGGACAATCCCCTTGCGCTGAATGCCCATCGCGGAATCCAGGGTCTTCTCCGCTTCCGCGACCACGGCGGCATAGAGCGAGGCCTGCTCCTTCGTGAGCGTGCAGAAAACCTTCATCTCGAGCTTATCGGGCAGATCGGCGATGACGGATTTGTCCGTCTTGAGCCGGCGGAGAATGAACGGCCCGGTGATACGCTTGAGCCGGCGGGCCGCTTCGGCGTCACGATTCGCCTGGATGGGAACAAAGAACGTTCTCTTGAACTCGGCCTGCGTGCCGAGGAACCCGGGGTTCAGGAATTCCATGATCGACCATAGATCGCCCACGTTGTTCTCTACCGGCGTGCCGGTCAGCGCGATGCGGTAGTCCGCCTCGATCGCCCGAGCCACCCTGGCCTGCTTGGTCTCCGGGTTCTTGACGTTCTGTGCCTCGTCGAGCACGACGCCGGCCCAGCGGACGCCTTTCAGGATCTCGAAATCCCGGTGCATCAGTGCGTAACTGGAGATGACCATAGCCTGCTTGCGCGCCTCCTTCTTGAAGGCCGCGCCCTTCGCTCGGGTCACGCCGTGGTGCACCATGACCGGCAGCTCGGGCGTGAAGCGGGCTGCCTCCTTCTGCCAGTTGCCGACGACGGACATGGGACAGATGAGCAGCACCGGCCGCCTGCCGTTCGCATGCCAATCGCGCTGAACGAGCGCCAACGTCTGAACGGTTTTTCCCAGCCCCATGTCGTCGGCCAGGCAGGCACCCAGGCCCCACCTTCGCAGGAAGGAGAGCCACGAGTAACCTCGCGCCTGGTAGGGGCGCAGCACGCCGCTGAATTGTTCCGGCGGAGCGATCTCCTCGAAGGCATCACGTCCGTCAAGCTGGGCGAGCAGATCGGCGATCCAACCTTCGGCGGTGACGCCGTCGAAGGCGACCGGTCCCGGCGCGGCCCCCAAAGCCATCTGGATGACCTCGCGCACGGTGGTTTGACCGACGCCCTTCTTCTTCCACAAGTCGAGGGTCGCCTGGATCTCCCCGGCGCTCATCTGCACCCACTGGCCGCGCACGTTGACCAGGGGCGTTTTGAGCTTTGCCAGCATCTGAAGCTCTTCGTACGAGAGTCTCTCATCGCCGAGGGCCACCTCATAATCGAACCGGACCAGCTCGTTCAGGGACAACCCGTCGCCCCCCTGCATCTTGGGGCTTTTCACATTGGCCCGCGTGCTCAGGCGAAGCTTCGTTCCCTTGCGCGTCCACCAGGACGGCAGCATGACGCCGAAACCGGCCTGCTCCAGCGCCGCGGCTCTGTCGGTCAAGAACTCGTGTGCGCCGGTTGCGTCGACCTCGTAGCCTCCCGGCGCGGCGGTCTCGAGACTGGTTTCGATCCGAGGGCAGATCCCCGACGCCTGGCCCAGCGACAGCAGCAGGTATTCCTTCGCGTCGAATCCCTTCCGTTTAAGGACCGAGGCATTTACTCCCCTGGCGTTCCATACTTCCTCGGCTGCGATGAGCAGGCTCGGATCGTCCGTGGCCTGCATCAGGTAGCGGACGTACCAGGGCTCTTGCCCGGGGTGGACGCTTCCGCGGGGATCTCCCTCATCCGCCGGTTCCTCGAGGCGGAAGGAAAGCCGGAAGGGCGCGGCCGTGGAGACGGCGACGGGGCGCTGCCATTCCCGAACCTGGAGAGCGAAATCGGCCAGCGCTTTGGGATCGCCCTCCAGGGTGCCGTCCGCGGCACACAAGGCATGCAGCCACTGATCGTGGATGCTCTCGAAGCCGGCCCGCGTGCGTTGCGGCTTTCGAGGGCGCACGGGCCGGACGGCTCCGGGGCGCGGCAAGGTCGTCGCCCGGACGAGGGAGTCAACGATGCAGGCGATGAATTCTGATGCCACGGCGGCCGGCGCCAGGTCCGGCGGCGAGGCCCCTTCGAGCGTGAGCGCCCGCGCGACGGCCGGCATGGCTCCGGCGAGCTTTCCCAACGCCTGCGCGCCGGGACCGGCGAGAACGGGCTTCCAGCGGGCGTAGCAGGTGCCGTTTTCCATCACCACGTCGGGCAGGAACTTCTGCCGCGCGACCGTCGCGCCCGCCAAACGCATGGCGGTCGCCCAGAACGCCAGGTCCGCCCCGACGACGACGCCGGGCGCCAGCGTTTCCCTTCCCACGCAGGCGCAGAGAAGATCGACGGTTCGTTCGGGCGAGAGCCGGTACGCCGTGATCCTCCAGGGAGCGATCGTGATTGTGGACCGGGCTTTGGGTGGTTCTGCCACGAGCGGGCTCGACGCCACGGCCTCGTTGCCCGCGGTGGGCAACCAGGCGATGGCCGTCGAAGCGTTCCGCCCGGTCGCGCTGAAGCCGAGCCCCGCTTCTTTCAGGGCCAC
>JAUYMQ010000202.1 GCA_030698575.1 Deltaproteobacteria bacterium | reverse complement strand
ACCACCGGCAGCCCTCCGGCGCGCAGATCCCGCGTGGTCCGATCGAGCGCCACGCGCCCCATCTGGTAAAGCTCGGCCCTGATCTCCTGCTGATTGTAGGTGGCCATTCCCTTCACGAGCGCTTGCGCGAGCACGATGAGCAGCGTCGCCGTGAGCGCGCCTGCAATCACCACTTCCAGCAGCGTGAAACCGGCGTCACGACCCATCCGGGTTCGAAGGGTGGCGGCGCGCGATCTCTCAGTAGGACGCGGCAAGCGTGTGGAGGCGGTAGGACTCGTCACCGCGCACCCCCTTCCAGCGGATGATGACGGTTACTTCCTTCAAATCGGGCTTGCCCTCCCAGTCGGCCACCAGGACTTCCCCCGTGAACCTCTCGAAGGGCTCAGGAAAAGGTGCTTCCGCCTCATCGACCGGCATGGGCGCGGGCGGCGTGGGAAGAACGCGCTCCACTGTCTCCTGCGACAGTCCGAGCGCGATCGCCTCCTGCTGGCGCACCGTTTGATGAACGAGCGCGCCGGTCATGGCCAGCTGAATGGTCACGAGCGCCCCCCCGAGGATGGCGAGGGCGATCAGGACGTCCAGCAGTGCGAACCCCGCGGGGCGAGCCGTCATGGGCCGTAGACCACGTGACCGGTGCCTGCCGACACCTTCACCGTGGTCGTCCTTCCCTCGGGATCGGAGAGGGTGTACGTGGTCTCGGCCGAAGGCCCCCCGTCGAAGGAGAAGACCAGAGCGCCAGGCGGATCGACCGCGACCAGGTCGACCCGCAACTTCTCGACGAGCTTGTCCTGCCCGATGACGAGGGTGTCCTCCACCACGTCGGCTGCGACCGAGGCGTCGGCGTGCCTTGCCAGCGCTTCGGCCTGCGTCAAACGAATCAGCCGTCCCACGCGCTTCGTTTCAGCGCGAAGGACGAGATCCGCCTGCCGATCGGCTATGCGCGGCAGAAGCAAAGTCGCCCCGCCCGCCAGGATGGAGAGCACGGCGAGCAGCTCGAGCAGGGAGAAGCCCTCACTTCCGCTCCTACAGGCCGCCACCGCCGCCACCAGCGCCCTTCTGACCCTCGAGATAGAGGACGAGGTCGTCACCGCCGGGGGCGTCGACGCTGAAGTCAACCGTATCGACCACGCCGTTCGGCCCCCCGCTGAAAAGATGCGAAATGGGATCGCCATCCGCCGTTTCGTCGAAGTGGTTGCCGAAGACATAGGCATTGCCCCAGGGGTCATTGGTGATCCTGTCGGTGTAGGCACCCTTCCACCCGGCCACCCCCGGATCCGTCAGCAGGAAGTTGTTCCAGTTTGCGGTGGTGGTGAGGTCCGCCGTGCCGTTAGGATAGACGCCGGTGTCCTGCCTGTAGATCACGACGGCCGTCCGCAGCGTCGCCAGCGCCGCCTGGGCGATCGCGAGGTCGGATCGCCGCTGGGCATCGAGATACTTGGGGAGGAACATCGAGGCCAGCGCGGTGATGATCGCGATGACAATGATGAGCTCGATAAGCGTGAACCCCCGTTCCGAGTTGTACCGGGTTGCTGATCGCATGGTGTTTACCTCTTGGTTTGGCCTCCTTACAGGAGGTCCAGGACTGCTGCCATGGGCATGAGCAGAGCAAAAGCGATGAGAGCGACCAGTCCGCCCACACCGATGATCATGGTGACTTCGAGAAATGTCGTGAGCCGTTTCACCTTGTAAAGAATCTGGCGATCGAACTGATCGCTCAAGGTCTGAAGCAGATCGTCGAGCCTGCTGGTCTTCTCACCCACCTCAATTATTCGCATGACCGGCCGCGGGAACTGCCCCGAGGCCGCGAGCGACTCGGTCAGGGTGCTCCCCTGCCGGATGCTTTCCGCCGCCGCCTCGATCGCGGCCCGCATCCGCCGGTTGCCCGTGACGCGCGCCGACGTGGGCAGGGCCTGCAGAATCGGCACGCCGCCCGACAGGAGAAGCCCCAGCGTCCGCGCGAAGCGCCCGATCGCCAGGTGCCGCTCGAGCCGCCCCACTGCCGGTATCTTCATGCGCGCGTCCTCCAGCCGGGCCGCCACCGCCTCCTTGCCCGAGAGCCAGAGCGTGGTAATGCCGAGGCCCGCGACTCCGAGGAGAAGCGCGTTCATATAGGTGTGGATCCAGTCGCCGGCTTGCAGGATGACGCGCGTGGGCAGAGGCAGTTCCGCGTCCATTCGGCCGAAGACCGCTGCGAAGTTCGGAAGCACGAAGACGAGGGTGGCCACAACGACCGCCACGGCGGCGGCGAACACGAAGGCCGGATACTGCAGCGCGCTCTTGATCTGATCCATGGTCTGCATGTCCCGGTCGGCGTAGGATGCGAGCCTCAGGAAGACCTCATCGAGCCGGCCGATGGATTCCGCCGCCTCGATGAGATCACAGGCCAGCGACGGAAAGACGATCGGCTGCGACCTGAGGGCTGCCGAGAGCGTCGATCCGGCCTCGATGCGACGACTGACCGCCGTGAGGGCCGAGGCGACCCGTGGATTGTCCGAGGATGCGGCGACATCGATCAGACTCACCGTGAGCGGAATGCCGGACTTCAGCATCGTCCCGATCGAGAGGTAGAGATCGATCAGCTCCCGGCGATCAACCTTCAGCAACCAGTTGAGCGCCGCGGAGTACCCCGGCGTTTCAGACCGCTCCAGAACGCTGGTGACGGTGTAGCCCCGTCGGGTGAGGCTTTCGATGAGGGCGTCCTGATCGATCGCCTCCAGAAGACCTTTCACCCGCTCTCCCCTGTCGTCTCTTGCCACGTAGGCAAAACTGCGCATCTCAAGTCACCCTGAGAACTTCCTCGATGGTGGTGGTTCCGCGGACCGCCTTGTCGATCCCGTCCTGACGAAGCAAGCGCATGCCATTCTCGGAAGCCTCTTTTCGAAGCGAAACGGCGCTCACGTCACGACCCACAAAGTCCTGCATCGACTCGGTCATCTCGAACATTTCGAAAAGCCCTGTTCGCCCGCGGAAACCGGTTCCCTGGCAGCCAGTGCAGCCGGCGCCTCGGCGTAAATCCTCGAGCGGCAGTTCGATACCGGGCCCCAGCCTCGCAAGGGTCTCGTCAGATGGGCGACAGGGCTCCGCGCACTCCCCGCACACTTTTCGCACCAGGCGCTGCGCAAGCACCGCATTCAGCGAAGAGGCCACCACGAAGCGCTCCAGGCCCAGCTCCACCAGCCTCGGCACGGCGCTCGGAGCGTCATTCGTATGGAGCGTCGATAGAACCAGATGTCCCGTCATCGCGGCCCGGACGGCAATCTCCGCGGTCTCGCGGTCACGAATCTCTCCCACCATGATGACGTCCGGATCCTGCCGGAGGATCGAGCGGAGCCCTGTCGCGAAGGTGAGGCCGGCCTTCTGGTTGACCTGCGACTGCGTGACGGTCTCGAGGTCGTACTCGACGGGGTCCTCGATGGTCATGACGTTCTTTTCAATCGAAGCTATTCGCTGCAGCGCCGCGTAAAGGGTGGTCGTCTTGCCGCTGCCGGTTGGACCGGTGAGCAGGAGGATCCCGGAAGGCCGCAGGATCGCGCCCTCAAGCGCGGCGAGCACCTCGGCGTCCATGCCGAGGCCTTCAAGAGCGATCCCCATCTTGGTCTTGTCGAGGACGCGGATGACGACCTTCTCGCCCAGGATTGACGGGTAGGTGCTCATGCGCATGTCCACGTTGCGGCCGCCGGCGGCCACCTGGAACCGGCCGTCCTGGGGGATCCTTCGTTCGGAGATGTCGAGGCCGGCCATGACTTTCAGCCTGGAGACGACGGCGCCGTGCGCGCCGGCCGGAATCGAGGAGGCCTCATGAAGGATCCCGTCGACGCGGTACCTGACACGAAGCGCCTTCGACATGGGCTCGATGTGGATATCGCTTGCCGATTCGCCCACGGCCTGCGCGAGCACCGTATTGACGAGCTTGATGATCGGCGCGTCCTGGGATCGGGATTCCTCCGTCCTCCCCGATTCGTTCAGATCGACGCCTTGCTCCCGCCCCAGCTCGGCGATCTCCTTCTGAAAGCCGGCCCCCACCCCGTAGTGCTGGCGTAGTGCTTCGTCGATTTCCTTCAGCGTCGTGATGGTCGAGTCGATCTCCAGTCCGGTCTGGCGCCGCAGCTCATCTATGGCGTAGATGTTCAGCGGGTCCGCCATCGCGACGGTGAGCGTGTCTTCTATCCGGAAGAGCGGCACGAGCTTGTTTCGCGACGCCATTGACGGGGTCACAAGGCTGAGCACTTCGGGCTCGATGAGATAACTGGCGAGCTGGACACGCGCAATTCCGAGCTGAAGCGCCAGCCCGTCGGTCTTCTGGTCGTCGGTGATGACACCCATCTTGACGCAGGTGTCGCCCAGCTTTCCGCCGCACTCCTTCTGCCGCTCCAGGACTTTCTGGAGCTGCGCCTCGGTCAGATACCCCTTCTGGACGAGGATCTCGCCGATGCGCAGCCGGGCCTGAGGCTGGGTCATGGGGCCTCTCCCAGAAGCTTCCGGACAGTCGCGATTAGTTCCACGGAGTCGTAGGGCTTGGTCAGGTAGGCGTCGGCGCCCATCTTCACGCCGGTCTCACGGTCCTTCTGGAGGCCCCGCGCGGTCAGCATGAGGATGGGAATTTCGCGATAGCGCTGATCGAACTTCAGCAGTCGGCAGACGCTGTTCCCGTCCCGCTTGGGAAGCATGAGGTCGAGAATGATCAGATCGGGCTTTTCCTGGCGGGCAAGCTCGAGCCCCTCCGCGCCGTCGGTGGCGCAGAGAACTTCGTAGCCGGACGCCTCGAGCCGCAGCTTCAGGGTCTTCTGGATAGCCGGTTCGTCCTCGACGCTCAGGATTCGCTTCTTCGTCATCTGTTCCTCGCCGGGCTCCAGGCGGGCGGGAGCCCTCCCGCATCCGGTTCTGGAGCTTCGATTAGGCTTATCGGCAGCTACCAGGGCGGGTTTAGGCCGCCGGTCCGGCCTCCATGGAGAGGGGGTCTTCCCTGCCGCGGGAGAGCGCCCGGAGGAGATCCCGGGCCGTGTGCGCGTGGGCCGGGTATACGGCCATTCGCCAGCGGAAACGGGCGGTTTCGTACCTTTCGCCCAGCTCCTTCCGGAGCATCCCGTCCAGCCGCTTGGCCACGGCGCCCAGCCCCGCGGCGTCGGATTCCGGCAGCACCAGGATCAGGGCCCGGCTGTCCCGGCCGAAGATCCGGTCCTGGGCCTTGTAAAGCCCCTTCTCGATAACCGTTCTCACCCGCTCGAAAAGAAGTGGGTCGCGCCCCCCTCCGTTCCCCGTCCCTCTTAGGAGCAGCCCGAGAAGACCCACATGCTGCTCCTCCCGGCGGGCGCGCTCTATCAGCCTGGTGACGTGGTCGACCAGCGCGCGCCGCGCGGTGATGCGCGGGAGCGTGAAGATGAACTCCGCGCCTTTTCCGGGCTCACTTCTGACGCCGATGGTCCCGCCGTGCATCTCCACAAGCGCCTTGCAGATGGGGAGGCCGA
>JAUYMQ010000198.1 GCA_030698575.1 Deltaproteobacteria bacterium | reverse complement strand
GGGGCCCCTCGTGCGGGATGCGGAGACGCACCGGCGCGAGGGCCAGACGGTGATCTTCCTGGCCCTCGACGGGAAGCCGGCGGCGCTTCTGGCGGTGGCCGATCCGGTGAAGCAGACGACGCCCGAAGCCGTGCGGGCGCTCAAGGCGGAGGGGATGCGGATCGTCATGGTGACGGGCGACAGCCGCTCCGCCGCCGAGGCCGTAGCGCGGAAGCTCGGCATCAAGGAGGTCGAGGCCGAGGTGCTGCCGGAGCGGAAGATCGATATCGTGAAACGGTTTCAGGCGGAAGGCGCGGTGGTTGCCATGGCGGGCGACGGGATCAACGACGCGCCGGCGCTTGCGCAGGCCGACGTGGGCATCGCGATGGGAACCGGCACCGACGTGGCGATGGAATCGGCGGGCGTGACGCTGGTGCGTGGAGATCTGCGCGGCATTGCGCGGGCCAGGCGGCTCAGCCGGGCGACCATGCGCAACATCCGCCAGAATCTCTTCTTCGCCTTTATCTACAACGCGCTGGGTGTGCCGGTTGCGGCAGGCGTTCTCTTTCCGTTCTTCGGCATCCTGCTCAATCCCATGATCGCCAGCGCCGCGATGAGCCTCAGCTCAGTGTCGGTCATCCTCAACGCGCTTCGCCTCCGGCGGACATCTCTCTAGCCGTGCCCTAGCCGGCGTCTCCCCGCAACGTCGTTCGCAGGAACCACTTCGCCTTCCGGTTCCAGGGGCGCTGCGCGCGGCGGATGAAGCGGGGGGCGTGGCGGTAGGCCAGCTCAGCGTCTTCCAGCGCCTTGCGGGCGTCGTCCTTCCGTCCCGCCTCGGCGCAGGACCGGCCGAGCTTGTAATACCCTTCGACCGAATCGGTGTTCATCTCCGTGAATTTCTCGAACCAGGCGATCGCGTCGTCGTGGCGCCCTTCCTTGAAATAGAAGTTCCCCGTGAGCAGGTAAGGCTCGCCGTAGCGTAGCGAGGGCTTGGCCTCGAGAGCCTCGCGAATGTGAGGGAGAGCTTCTTGCTCCTTGCCGGACGCGAGGAGCGTGTAGCCGTAGAAGAACGCCGTTTCGGCCGACTCCGGTGAGCGCTCGAAGGCCTTCTCCATGTGCGGGAGCGCCTCGGCGTACTTTCCCTGGAGCGCGAGGATCCGCCCGAGGTCGTTGTGAGCGGCGGCGTTTTCGGGATTGGTCTCGACGGTGTTCCTGAGATCCGCAATCTGGCGTTGTAACTGGAAGTAGCTGAGCGGGTTCCAGTAGCGTCCGGTATATTCCGCGCGGCCGAGGTACACGACCGCCAGCACGATCACCAGGGCGAGCAAGGGGTTGCCCAGGATCATGCTCGTGATGAACCACAGTATCCACGTCGACATGCGCCACCGGGAGTGAAGAGTGGAGGCCATCTTACGCGCCGGCCGTTCGTGGCTCAACCCGCGCGGCTTCGCCTTGACACTTGCCGGGTCCGGCGGCAGGATCGGCCGCAACGAAGCGGGGGATGGGCCTTGGACAACGAGCAAGTTAGAGCAGAGGCGCTGCGCGCGCTTCGCCGGAGCGTGGCGGACTACATCGGCTTTCTGGCGGCCAGCGGCGTCCGCGCCGTCGCGCGGCCCTCTCCATCCGGACCGGCTGCGCCTGCCGGGCGCGCTGCGCCCGCGCCCCTCCCGTCCATCGCAGCGGATTCTGGCGGTCTGTCCACCCCGCCCGCGGACGAGGGCCTTCCCCTCACGCTCGAGGAGGTCAGCCGGGAGCTCGGCGATTGCACGCGCTGCAAGCTGCACGCCGGGCGCACGCACATCGTCTTCGGCGAGGGAAACCCGAAAGCCGAGATCCTGTTCATCGGCGAGGGGCCGGGCGAAGAAGAGGACAAGCAGGCCCGCCCGTTCGTCGGGCGGGCGGGAAAGCTTCTGACGGACATCATCCAGAAGGGGATGAAGCTCCGCCGCGAGGACGTGTACATCGCCAACATCGTCAAGTGCCGCCCTCCCGGAAACCGCGACCCCGAGAAGGACGAGATCGCCGCCTGCCAGCCGTTCCTTATGAAACAGATCCGCGCGATCGGCCCGAAGGTCATCGTGACACTCGGACGGCCTGCGACATCACTGCTGCTCGGCCGGAGCGTGCAGATTACCCGGCTGCGGGGGCAGTGGCAGGAGTTCTACGGAATCCCCCTCATGCCCACGTATCATCCGGCCTTCGTTCTGCGCCAGTACACTCCGAAGAACCGGGGCGACGTCTGGGAAGACATGAGGAAGGTTCTGGAGAAGATCGGCAAGCCGCACTGAGGCGGGAGTAATCAATGAGGCGGCTGTTCCGGATACTCGGCTTCCTGCTGATCCAGCTCGTCCTCGGACTGGCTCTCCTCGCTCTGGCTCTCGAGCCCGCAATACGCTTCATCCAGCCCCAGGCCCTGCTCATGAGGGGGAAGGAATCCTTCTTCCCCGGCGACCCAGATCTCCAGTTCGCCATCCGGCCCGGCGCCGAGACGGTCCTCGCCCGGAAGGGCTTCAGCATCACCGTGCGCTCGAACGCGCTGGGCTTCCGGGATCCGGACCGCGGGGCAAAAGGGGAGGCGATCCGTATCCTCGCGCTGGGCGATTCCTTCACCTTCGGCTGGGGGGTCGAGCAGGATCAGACCTTCGAGCACCAGATGGAGGTGATCGAGGCCGGAGCGCGCGCGGCGCGCGGAGGAGGGCCGCCGCTCGAGGTGATCAATGCGGGAGTGCCGGGCTACAACCTTTATCAATCGGTTCTGGCGCTCGAGAAGAAGGGGTGGGCGGTCGATCCGGACATCGTGCTGATGGACGCCTTCGTGCAGAACGATTTCTCGGAGAACGTGTCGACCGAGGAGTGGATCGAGGCGAAGCGCAGCGGCACGAAGCCGAAGAAGGAGGAGGGCGCGCTGTCCGTCTGGCTCGAGACCAACAGCCAGGCCTACGTGTGGCTCAAGGTGAAATACCTGTCGAGCTACCGGATGCGGCGCACCTGGTACAAGCTCACGCGGCCCTTCAAGCACAAGCCGCGGGAATCGAAGATCCAGTACCGCAATCTCCTGGCCTTCCAGGTGCCGCCCCCCGAGGAGATGGTGCGCGAGTGGGCGCTGGCCGAGCAGCTGCTCCTGCGCCTGCGGGATGACGTCGGCGCGCGCGGGAAACGGCTTGTCGTCGTGCTCCTGCCGCCCGAGCTGCAGGTCATGCCGGATCGGTGGAAGAACGACTCGAACAAGCTCGATCTTGGAACTGCGCGCTTCGACGTCGAAGCGCCGAACCGGCGCGTGGCGGCTTACTGCGAGCGAGAGGGGATTGCCGTGCTCGATCTGCTTCCGGCATTCAGGGAGGCCGCAGCCAGGGGCGGGGACCTCTACTTTCCCAGCGATCACCACTGGACGGCAGCGGGGCACCGGCTTGCTGCCGAACTCATCCTGGCGGATCTGCATGCGCGAGGGTGGCTGGCGGGCGAACACTAGCTGTCGAGATGCAGATCGAGCAGCTCCACGTCGAGGACGCGTCCGAACTTCTCGCCCACCCGCCGCATCATTCCGATCGATTGAAATCCCGCCCTGCCGAACAGCGCCCGGCTCGCCTTGTTCTCGGCGGCGATGCGGGCGATGAGCACGACGATGCCCCCCTCGCGTGCGCGCTCCAGAAGATCCATCAGGAGACTGCGGGCGACTCCGCGGCCCCGGCAATCCCGGTGCACGTAGACGGAGATTTCGGCGGAGCGGGCGTAGGCGCGCCGATCCGACCAGGGCTTCAGGCTCCCCCACCCCGCGATCCGCCCCCCCTCTTCGGCCACCGTTAGCGGGTAGCGAGACGCCGTGTGAGGCGCAAGCCATGCGCGCTGCTTCTCATCGGAGAGCGGTTCCAGGTCGAAAGTCCCCACGCCGTTCAGCACCTCGTCGTGATAGATCTCCATGACGAAAGGATGGTCGGCGGGGGACGCATCGCGGATCTTCATGCCCTCATTGAAGCCGATCAAGGGCCGGCCATCAAGCCGGAATTGGCCTGTATTGGCTTGCGCGGTGAGGGTGGCGAAACGGCCGCCGAGAAAGTCTGGAACCTCGCGGGGGGTTCAGGCATCGGAACCCCACAAAGGAGGCCATGGCATGGGCACGAATACGTCATCTGCGGATACGACGGCGGCCGCGCCGGAGACCGGCGGCGCGCGCAAGGGGCTCCCCGCGGGGAAGATCGTCATCGGTCTTGCAGCTTTGGCGGGGCTCATCTACTTCGGCCGCGAGGCCGGCGCATACGTGCCCCGCTTTGCCGCCTGGGTGGACGGTCTCGGTTTCTGGGGTCCGGTGGTGTTCATCGCCGGCTACGCCGCCGCCGTGGTCGGCTTCGCGCCAGGTTCGGTGCTGACGCTCGCCGCAGGCGCCATCTTCGGAATTCTCGAGGGAACGGTCTACGTGTTCATCGCGGCCACCCTCGGAGCGACAGGCGCCTTTCTCGTCTCCCGATACCTTGCCCGGAGTGCGATCGAGCGAAAGCTGGCCGGCGATCGGCGCTTCGCCGCGATTGACGACGCCGTAGGCGCCCAGGGACGGCGGATCGTCTTCCTGCTGCGCCTGTCTCCGGTCTTCCCCTTCAATCTTCTCAACTACGCGCTCGGCCTCACAAAGGTTCGCCTGGCGGACTACGCGCTCGCATCCTTCGGCATGATTCCGGGCACGCTCCTTTATGTTTACTATGGAAAGCTCGCGGGTGACGTGGCGGCCCTCGCCGGAGGCGCCGCCACGGAGCGCGGCGCGGAATACTACGCCGTCCTCGGCATCGGCCTCGTGGCGACTCTCGCCGTCACCATCTTCGTGACACGGCTGGCCCGGAAGGCGCTCGACGAAGCGACCGGGAAGTAGCGCCCGTCATTCTAAGCCCGGAGCCGTCCGGGCGAACTGGATCATCCGGAGGTTAGACCCATGGCCCTCTCCGAGCCGGTGCTGCCGGCGGACGACCACAACGCCGAGCTGGTCGGCAACGTCCATCCCGAAAACTGGAAGAACCCTGAGCCTGCCTCGCGCTACAACCTGGTGGTGCTCGGTGCGGGCACCGCGGGCCTCGTCACAGCAGCCGGAGCGGCGGGCCTGGGAGCGAAGGTTGCGCTGGTGGAACGGCGCCTGATGGGAGGCGATTGCCTGAACGTCGGCTGCGTTCCCTCCAAGTGCATCATCCGCTCCTCCCGCGTGCTGGGCGACATCCGTGAGGCCGAGGCGCTCGGCGTGCGCGTTCCGCCCGGAAGTCAGGCGGACTTCGCGCGGGTGATGGAGCGCATGCGAAAGATCCGCGCCCGCATAAGCCACCACGATTCCGCGAAGCGGTTTCAGGAGGAGCTGGGCATCGACGTCTTTCTCGGCGACGGACGCTTCACCGGTCCGGACACTGTCGAAGTGGACGGCCAGGTGCTGCGCTTCAGGAAGGCCGTCATCGCCACCGGCGCGCGCGCCACGCGGCCGCCCGTCGAGGGGCTCGAGGAAACGGGCTACCTAACCAACGAGACGGTTTTCTCGCTCACCGAGCGGCCCGCGCGCCTGGCGGTTATCGGCGGCGGCCCGATCGGCTGCGAGCTTGCCCAGGCATTCCGGCGGCTGGGGTCCGAGGTGACGCTCATCGAGATGGGTGCGCAGTTTCTCGCGCGCGAGGACCCCGATGCGGCCCGGATACTCCTCGAATCCTTCGAGCGCGACGGCGTGCGGGTGCTGCTCGAGACGGCGTTGAAGAAGGTTGAAAGCGCGGGGGGAGCCAAGCGGCTCACGCTCGACAGAATGGGGCAGGCCGAGACGCTGGAGGTCGACGAGATTCTCGTGGGGGTCGGGCGGGCGCCGAACGTCGAGGGCCTCGGCCTGGAGGCCGTCGGCGTGAAATTCGACCGGAACGGCGTCGAAGTGAACGACAAGCTTCAGACCACGAACCCGCGCATCTTCGCCGCGGGCGACATCTGCCTCCGGTACAAGTTCACCCATACGGCGGACTTCGCGGCGCGCATCGTTATCCAGAACGCGCTTTTCCCGGGCTCCAAGAGTTTGTCGAGCCTGACCATTCCCTGGTGCACCTACACCGATCCGGAGATCGCGCACGTGGGCCTGTACGAGCGTGACGCCAGGGAGAAGGGAATCGCCCTGGATACCTTCATCCGGCCCTTCAAGGAGGTCGACCGCGCCATCGCGGAGGGCGAAGAAGAAGGCTTCGTGAAGATCCACGTCAGGAAGGGGAGTGACGAGATCGTGGGCGCCACCATTGTCGCGCGTCACGCGGGGGAGATGATCAGCGAACTGACGCTCGCCATGGTGGGGAAGATCGGGCTCGGGAAGATCGCGGCCGTGATTCATCCCTATCCGACCCAGGCCGAGGCCATCCGCCAGCTCGGCGACGCCTACAACCGCACTCGCCTCACGCCCTTCGTGAAAGGGCTGTTCGCGCGCTGGCTCGCCTGGACGCGCTGAAACGCGCTCTGTTACTTTCGCAGGACCTTTTCACTACGCCATCGGATCGATCCGGAGCCCCTTCGGCACGAGCGTCCGCTCCGCCACCTCGAAGAGCCCCTGGACGAGCAGCGCCAGCGCCGCCGCCGGCACGGCGCCCTGCAGGATGAGCCCCACGTCGTCGAGCCGGATACCCGTCAGGATGGGCTGGCCGTATCCGCCGGCGCCGATGAGCGCGCCGAGGGTCGCGGTGCCTTTGTTGATGACGGCGGAAGTCTTGATGCCGGCCAGGATGGCGGGCGAGGCCATGGGCAGCTCCACCAGCCGCAGCCGCGCCAAGGGCGGCAGGCCGAGCGCCTCGGCCGACTCCCTGAGGGCGGGCGGCATGGCGAGCAGCCCCGCGTGGGTGTTCCGCACGATCGGCAGCAGCGCGTAGACGATGAGCGCGA
>JAUYMQ010000420.1 GCA_030698575.1 Deltaproteobacteria bacterium | reverse complement strand
CCAAACAGAGCCGCGATCCCGTGGCCCCGGCCAAGCGCTCGCCCGCTGCTGCGCATAAAGCGACTTCCCACACGCTCGAGGACGGCACTCCCGCACACAGCTTTACCACCTTGCTGGCAGAGTGAGAGCGGTCAGCTGATTTGATGGACTGATTTTCACGCTTGATGATGGGCCATCGATGAGGATGACCGCGGCGCCGGCACCACGGTCATGTCCGGGACCGTTAGAACGGCGGGTCGTCGAGCGGTAACGGCATTTGGTCGTTGTCACGGTGGCGCTGATCGAGTTCGTGGTACCACCGGTGCATTTGAGCGAAGTAGTGGTTTTGGAAGTGGGTGTAGAAGGTATCGAGGAACTGATCGAGGGCGATCACGGCCTCGTCGGGTAGCTCGGGGAAGGCGAACAGATCGGTATCGTCGTGCATGTCAGCGAGCCCCGGCGGTACGACGTGGACTTTGAGTTTCCGGCGGAGCGAAGACCTGCAGATAGAGTTTTTCATCGAGCACGGTGATGTCGCGCTGGGCCGCGGTCATGAGCAGTTCTGCGGCCATGCCGATGAAGATGCGATAGTTGCCGGCGGCGTGATCGACGAGGGTATGGCGCAGCTCTTGGGTCATGAGGCCGGCGTTGCCGGCGGTGGCGAGCAGATGCTCGAGGCAGGCCATGAGTTCCTCGCGGGTAGCGACGCCGGTGGCGAGGCGTGTGCGGATGCGGGAGCCCAAGGGGATGAGTTCCTCGCGCCGCAGCTTATCGAGCAGGCGCGCATCGCCTGAGAGCACCACGCACAGCAGGGATTGCGAGTCGAAGCGCGCGCTCGCCAGCAGCCGCAGCTCACTCAAGACCATCGGGGTCATTTCCTGGGCTTCGTCGATCAGGATGACGGGGCGGCGGCTGGCGGCGCCCAGATGATCGAGCCAGCGGGCGCGCAGTGACTTGAATCCGCCCCAGCGGTTGCTCACGCGCATGGCGATGCCGAAGATGTCGCCGAGTTCGCGGTAGAAGTCGCTCAAGTTGCTTTGCGGATGGTGGATGACGCCGACGCAGAGATCGGCCAGGCGTGAGAGACGCTCGGCGAGCAGGCGCATGACGACACTCTTGCCGGAGCCCGGATCGCCGTGGATCAAGGCGAAGCCGCCCTCGCGCAGGTGCGCCTGCTCGATGCGCCAGCAGAAGTTCTCGACCTTCGGCGGCACGTAGAGTGCCTCGGTCGGCACTTCCGGGGAGAACGGGTTCCATTTGAGGCCATACAGGGCCAGGAGTTTCTGGTTCATGCGGGGTCATCCTTCTCGGCGGTGGGTAAATAGGCCGGCGGCAGGCCGGTGGCGGCGTAGTCCGCGATCATCTTTTGGAGCAGCGGCGCGATGCCGGCGGCGGGCGTTGCGCTCGCCGCTGCGTTCATCGGCGGCGCCACGCGCCGGCGCAGCGCATCGGCGTTGGCGGCTTTATCGAGCGGTCGCACCGGGCAGAGGATCTGGCCTGAGCGCGCATCGATGAGATCGACGCGGCTGAAGTCCCAGCGTGCATAGAGCAGATACACCTCGCTCAAGTGACGATAGCGGGACGGGATCTCGAAGCGCTGGCCGGCGATACTGACCGTGCCGTCGGAGCGGCGCTGCTTGCGCTTCACCTCGATGCGAAAGGCAGCGCGCAAGGCCTCGCTTCCCGGGCACTCGCGCCCGACGTTGGGGCCGGCGAGATACCGCTCGAGGGGTGTTGCGCCGAGTTCGCTGTGCACGGTGCGGTGATACTCCTGGGTGATCCACGCTTGGGTCGCCACGTTCAGTTGCTCGAGCGTGAGGTTCTCTTCGCCTTCGAGCATCGCCAGGAGACGTCCTTCGACGCGGCCCCAGAGATTTTCCTGCTTGCCGTTGACGTGCGGGGAGTACGGGAGCGTCGGCACATGCAAAATACCCAAACGATGAACACCGGCGGTGAACTCGCCCGAGATCATCGCCGAACCCCGATCGGTCATCAGCGAGCGCGGCAGACCCACCTTCTGCAGCGCCTGGCACAGGCCGTGAACCAGCTCTTCGGTGCCCTCGTTCGTGTACCACTGGGCATGGCACAGGAACCGCGACCGATCGTCGATGAAGCCGACCAGGAGCGGTTTGACGTAGGCGCCGCGGCGGGTCAGGACCTTGCGCGAGCCGTGATGGAAGTCCAGATGCATGAGCTGCAGCACATGCTCGACTTCGTAGCTGCGCACCTCGCGTTGTTCGAGCCGCTCGCGGGCAGCAATCGCCCCGTCAGTGGCGCGCTTCGGCGTTCGCCGGCGCAGCAGCCCCTGGGCTTTCAGATACCGCCGTACGCTCGGATACGAAGGACACTTCGTGCCGGCGGCCGCGAGCGTCACGCGCAAGTTGTCGTGGTGCAGCTGTGCGGTCCAGCCGGGGTGCTCGCGGTACTGCGCGGTCAATGCCTGCACGGCCGCGGCCGACAGGCTCGGGAAACGGCCGATGTCGCGACGGATCTGGTTGTGCAGCGCCTGCACCGGATCGGCGGCATTTTTGGCAGCGTAATACCAACGCTCGAGGGTCGAGACGCCGAACCGGATCTCACGTCCCGTGAGCGGATGACGCCAGGTCTTGGCGGCCAAGGCGTTCAAGGCGGCCCGTAGCTCACCCGCGGCCGGCGGTGCCGCCAGCAGCGGTCCGATGATGGCAAAGCGCAGCCGCGCCCAGCGATCCCGTTGCGGTAGATCGTCCTCAAAACTCATTGTCGTTCCCATCGTGGCGTCATGGATGGGAACGCAGACTACAAAGCCCCTGATCGTTAGGCTATCGGCATCCTCTGCGGGGACGCGGTGACCTTCGGATTACCTGTTCGCCGTACCGGTACTCAACGGCGCGATAAAGCACAGCGCCTGCACCAGACGACCCGCCAGCGTGCCGGCATCGAAGCGTTCCAGCAGATCCTGGGGTAGCTGCGCGCTCCGCACCGGCGGCATGAACCGTTCGCGGACCGATTGCCACAACGGCGTCGACGGAAAATCCTCCCGCCACCACACCCGCCAGCGCCTCAGCGTACGGGCCGGGATGTGGAACAACTCGCACAGCCCTCGACCCGACGAGCTGCCCGGCGGCGACGAGCGCCTCCTTGTTGGCCAG
>JAUYMQ010000189.1 GCA_030698575.1 Deltaproteobacteria bacterium | reverse complement strand
CAGACCGGGCGGCCGGGGAAGATCCGCTACCGCTGCTCCGTCATCTGCGGCCCGCTCCACCCCTTCATGGTGGGCGAGATCATTGTGCAGCCAAACCGCTGGCCCCTCTGGGGGGGCGGCCTGGTGGTGGTCGTGGGCTTCCTCGCCTCGGCTGGCCTTGCGCGCCCGGGCTTGCGGCGCGACCTGCTCCGCTGGCGCCCGCTCCGCTGGCTCCTCACGCGGCGCCCCCTCCAGTTCGCGCTCATCGCGCCGAACCTGCTCGTCTTCACCCTCATCGTCCTCGGCGGGCTGGTCGGGACGGCAACCGGAGCTCTGAACGTCTCGACGATCTTCGTCTGGCTGGCGTGGTGGGGATTCCTCGTGCTGGTCCTGATCCCGTTCGGAGGGCGGGCCTGGTGCGCCATGTGCCCGCTCCCGGCCCCCGGCGAGTGGCTTGCGCGGGGCGCGATCGTCGAGCGGAGGAAGCGCGTCTGGGGCCTCGGGTGGCCCTGGCCGAAGGCGCTCCGGAACCTCTGGCCGGCCTTCGGCGGCCTTCTCGTGCTCGTCCTGTTCGGACTTGTCGTGACGACGCGCCCCATCGTCACGGCGGCGTTGCTCCTCGGGCTCGCGGCGGTCGCTCTCGTCACCCACCTTCTCTTCGAGCGGCGGGTCTTCTGTCGCTACCTCTGTCCGGTGGGCGGCCTCCTCGGTGTCTACGCGCTGGCGGCTCCCATCGAGCTGCGGCCGCGGGACCTCGAGGTCTGCCGGACGTGCCGGGAGAAGCCGTGCTTCCGCGGGGGAGCCGGCTACCCGTGCCCGACCTTCCAGTTTCCCGGGAGCGGGCTCATGCGGAACACCTACTGTCTGCTGTGCACCGAGTGCCTGAAGGCCTGTCCCCACGACAATCTCGCCCTCAGCCTCAGGCCTTTCGGCGCGGACCTGCGGGTGAGCCGGGGCGCCCGGGCGGACGAGGCGTGGATCGCGCTACTCCTCCTCGGGACCGCGCTCGCCCACTCGGTGATCAAGCTCGGGCCGTGGGGGTGGATCAAGTCGTGGGCCAACCTCGAAGGGCCCGTCGAGTTCCTGTTCTACTCGGGGCTCTTCCTCGGGGCGGTCCTGGTCGTGCTTCCGGGCCTGCATCTCCTGGCGGCGTGGCTGTCGCGGGCGCTGGCGGGCGCGCCGTCGTTGCGGCTGGGGAAGCTCTTCGTGGCCTACGCGTACGCCCTGATCCCTCTGAGCCTGGCGGCATGGATGGCCTTCACGCTGGCAGTGGTGGCTCCGAACCTCTCCTATATCCCTCGGGTCCTGTCAGATCCGCTTGGTTGGGGCTGGGACCTTTTCGGGACACGCGAAACCACGTGGACATGGGTGCCCCTGGGGCTTCTGCCCTGGGCCCAGCTCGGCCTGCTTCTGGCCGGGCTCTGGGGCTCGGTCCGTGCGGCCCGCGAGATCGTCAGGGACGCGCTGGGGGAGGCGGCGGCCGCTCGGCGCGGCCTCGTGCCGCTCGCGGGCTTCCTGGGGCTCCTGGCGTGGGCGTTCCTGGCCCTGTACCTTGGGTGATGGCGATGAAGAGCGCGGAGCGGTTTGCCCTGGTGATTGTCCTGGCCATTACGGTCGGCGTTCCCGCCGCGGTCTTTTCGTATCAGGCGCTGCGCAACGGGCCCGCAGAGTCGGGCGAGATCTTCCTGGTGGCGCGGACCGTGGAGCACGGAGGCTGGAGCCCCGCGCGGATCGTCGTCAAGCAGGGACAGACGGTGCGGCTCAGGATCCTTGCCGAGGACGTGACGCACGGCTTCCAGCTCCTCCACTTCGGGGTGAACGTGGGAGCCATCAGGACCGGGACGACGAAGGTCGTCGAGTTCACGGCGGAGCGGGTCGGGGAGTTCCCGTTCTATTGCAGCGTGCGCTGCAGCCCGCTGCACATGGCGCTGATGGGGACCCTGGTGGTGGAGCCGTAGGGGGGACGATGCCGACATCTCCGGAGGGGACGGGGCGCGCCCTCAGGCGCTGGAGCCGCAAGGCGCAGCTCTACGATCGCCTGACCGCGCCGATGGAGCGCATGCTCGGCTTCGAGCGGGCCCGTGAGTGGATCTTCGCGCGGGTGCCGAAGGGACGGGTGCTCGAGGTGGGCGCGGGGACCGGGAGGAACATCGCCCATTACCCTGCGGGCCCCGTCATCGTGGCGTCCGACCTGAGCCCGGGGATGCTCGCGCGCGCGGCCGAGAAGGCCGAACGTGTAGAGGGCGCGTGCCGCCTCGTGGTGACGGACGCGGAAGATCTGGCCTTCAGGGATGGCGCCTTCGACGCCGTGATCGCCACCTGCGTCTTCTGCAGCGTGCCGGATCCGCTCCGCGGCCTGCGGGAGGTGCGGCGGGTGCTCAAGAACGGGGGCGAGGTGCTCCTGCTCGAGCACATGCGGCCCCGCGGGTGGCTGGGGCGGCTGTTCGACCTCGTGGATCCGATCGTCAACCGCGTCATGGGGCCGCACGTAAACCGGCGCACGCTGGACACCATCCGCGAGGCCGGCTTAATCCTAGTGGAAGAGCGCAACGTCTTCTCCGACTGGATCAAGCTGATCGTGGCGCGATGAAGGGATGAGGAGGGATCGTCATGATGCCCGGCGCTGGCATGATGGGATGGGGAGGAGTCGGGATGGGAGGCGGGGGGCTCCTCATGCTGCTCATCTGGGTGGTCGTCATCGTCGCGGCCGTGCTCGGCGTACGCTGGCTCTGGGATCAGGGCCAGCCCCGTCGGCCGCCGCAGGACGGCGACCGCGCCCTGGAGATTCTCAGGACGCGCTACGCGCGAGGGGAGATCGATCGGGAGGAGTTCGAGGAGAGAAGACGAGACCTGCTGGCAGCCGAGAACGAGGCCCAGTGGCGATCCACGGGGCCCACAGGGAGAGGAGAGCCATGAGCAAGAGGAAGAGAGTCGAGCCGCCGGCGCGCCGTGGGCGCTGGAGGTGGGCCGTGATGGGCGTTCTCGCTGTCATCGTCCTGGGAGCGGGGACGTTCTGGTGGATGTCCGCGGGCCCCGACGCCTCCGGCGGGACACCGCGTCTCGTCGTGGATCGGGAGGTCGTGGAGCTCGGCGACCTTCCGTTCGAGGCGCCGGCCCGGGTCGTTTTCACGCTGACCAACACGGGGAACGGCCCGCTCAAGATCGCCGAGGTGCCGCGGGTGAAGGCGGTACAGGGCTGCTGACCGCCGGAGGCGGTCGTCGGGCAGACGACCATCAAGCCGGGCGGGTCCACGACGCTGTCGATGCAGTTCACGATGCACGCGGGTATGGGTGGAGCCCACGAGTTCCACACGCCGCTGCGGACCAACGATCCCGCCGCTCCGGAGCGCCGGCTGATCGTGCGCTCCTACTGGGGGCCGCGCTGACATCCCCGTGATCCGCGTCGAGGTCTATGGAAAGCGCGACTGCTGTCTCTGCGACGACGTCAAGGCGGCGCTGCTGAAGGTTCGCCGCGACACCCCCTTCGATCTCCGTGAGATCGACATCGAGTCCACGCCGGACCTGTACGCCAACTACGCGGAGCGCATCCCGCTGGTCCTGGTCAATGGCCGGATCGCCTTCAAGTTCCGCGTGGACGAGGCGACCCTCCGCCGCCGCCTGGAGCGCGAGCGGGAGTAAGAGGCCCGCGAGAGCCCGATTGCCCGCCCGGGAGCAGGCGCCGGGGGCCGGCGCATCTCACCTCCGATTGACAGGATGTCAGGGGGGGGCAGTGGGCCCGCCGGCGCATTCGCCACTCTGTCAGGAGGCCCCGCGCTCCGGGCCGAACCTCCAGCGAAGACCCTATGCGTATCAACCACTTCTGCGGCACCGGCTCCGGCACTGGTCTTGCTCCGTCAACCTGTGACGGGGTCGGAGCATGCGCCGCCGGAATGAGCGCGGCCTCTCCGCGCCGGCCCCAGGAGGGGAGGCATGTCACAGGGAACGCTCTCGCGGGATCCGGTCGAGCGCCGGTCGCTCCTGAACTGGCTTCTCGGCACCGGGGTCGGGGCCTTCATGATGTCGGCGCTTTATCCGGTGACCCGGTTCCTGATCCCGCCGCGCGTCGAGGAGTCCAGCGCCCAGAGCGTGGCGCTGGACGTCAAAGCCGCAGACGTCAGGTGGAACACCGGCCGCGTGTTCAAGTTCGGCAAACAGCCGGCGATCCTCGTCCGGACGCCCGCCGGGGAGCTCCACGCCTTCACGGCCGTGTGCACCCACCTCCAGTGCACGGTCCAGTACCGGGAGGACCTGCAGCATATCTGGTGCGCCTGCCACAACGGCCATTACGATCCCATCACCGGCAAGAACATCGCAGGGCCGCCGCCACGCCCCCTGGACGAGTACGCGGTCAATGTGCGCGGCGACAAGGTCGTGGTCAGCCGGAGCGCCCGGGCGTGACGGCGCCGGCGGGCGTGGCCCCGCGCAGGGCGCGCTGAGGGGGGGGCGATCGTGGTGGACATCTTGCGGGAGTGGTATGTGACGCTGAGCCGGCTCAGCGCGTTGCTCGCCGGGCCGCTCGGCGAGCTGTCCACCCGCCTCGAGCTGCCGCTGCTGAGCCCCTTCCTCTTCGGCCTCGTCGGGGCGGTGGCGCCGTGCCAGCTCACTACCAACGCCTCGGCAATGGCCTACATCTCCCGCGGGGGGCCGCGGGGCACGGCGATGGCCGAAGCCGGGGCATTCATGGTCGGCAAGGCCCTCATCTACACGGTTCTCGGCGGTCTGGCCCTCGTGCTCGGAGCGGAGCTGCAGCGCGGGGCCATCCCCCTTGCGCTGATCACCCGGAGGGTCCTGGGTCCGATGCTGCTGCTGATCGGGTTCTCACTCCTCGGCGTCTGGCGGCTCCGAGGCGGGTTCGGGGCCCGTCTCGCGGCGCGGCTCGGGGCCTATGCGCCGCGCCCGGGCCTTGCCAGGGCCTTTCTCATGGGCGGGGCTTTCGCCGTGGCCTTCTGTCCCACGCTTTTCTGGCTCTTCTTCGGGCTCACCGTGCCTTTGAGCCTCCAGAGTCAAGTGGGCTTCGCCTTCCCCGCGCTCTTCGCCGTGGGCACGAGCGTGCCCGTGCTCCTCCTGGGTGGGATCCTTGCCTCGGGCGCCTCCCCCGGGTTGGATCGCGTGACCCTCGGACGGGCCGGCGTCGTGCTCACGCGGCTGGCCGGGGCGATCTTTATCATCGCCGGCCTCCACGACACCCTGACCTACTGGGCGCTCTGAGGAGACCGCCATGACGGCCACCATCGGCTCCTTCGCCATCCTGCTCGCCCTGGCCCTGGCTGTCGCCGGTGCCCTCGCGCCTGTCGTCGCCGGCGGGCGCGACAGGCCGTGGCTCCCCGTCGTGGGCAGCCTCTCCATCGCGGGCCAGCTGGTGCTGGTGACCGTGGCGGGGATCGCCCTCGGCTACGCGCTGGTCACGGCCGACTTCAGCCTCGCGTACGTCGCCCACAACAGCTCGCTCCGCACCCCGCTCTATTACCGCGTGACGGGGCTCTGGGCGGCACTGGAAGGGTCGCTGCTCCTCTGGGAGTGGATGCTGGCGGCCTTCGCCGGGCTCGCCATCTGGTGGCACCGGGAGCGCCATCGTGAGCTGATGCCCTGGGTGGTGGCGGTCCTGTCCTCGGTCTCGGTGTTCTTCCTGGCGGTCCTCGCCTTCGCCTCGAGCCCCTTCGAACGGCTCTGGCCGCTTCCGCTGGACGGGCGGGGACTGAACCCGCTCCTCGAGGACGCCGACATGTTCACGCACCCGCCGCTCCTCTATGCGGGCTTCGTGGGACTCACGATCCCGTACGCCTTCGCGATGGCGGCGCTGATCACGGGACGGCTCGATGAGGGGTGGATCGCCACCACGCGGAGGTGGATCGTCTCGGCCTGGGCCTTCCTCACGCTGGGGAATCTCTTCGGCGGGTGGTGGTCGTACCACGTGCTCGGCTGGGGCGGCTACTGGGCCTGGGACCCGGTCGAGAACGCGTCGTTCCTGCCGTGGCTGCCTGCCACTGCGCTCCTGCACTCGATACAGATCCAGGAGCGGCGCGGAATGCTCAAGGTCTGGAACCTCTCGCTGATCATCGTGGCCTTCGCGCTGACGATCTTCGGGACTTTCCTCACGCGAAGCGGGGTGCTCTCCTCGGTCCACGCCTTCTCCTCGGGCCCGGTCGGGGGGCTCTTCCTGGGCTTCCTCGCCCTGGTGCTCCTGGGCTCCTTCGCCCTCGTCGCTCTCCGCGCCGACCGGCTCCGGTCTCAGCCCGAGATGGATTCCATGGTGAGCCGCGAGTCGGCCTTCCTCGTGACCAACGTCGTCCTGGCCGCCGTCACCTTCACCGTGTTCCTCGGGACCATCTTCCCGCTCGTGGCCGAGGCCCTGACCGGCGTCAAGCTCTCTGTGGGCGCGCCCTACTTCTCCCGCGTCACCGTCCCGCTCTTCCTCCTGCTGCTGCTCCTGATGGGGGTCGGCCCCCTCGTCGCCTGGCGGAAGGCGTCGCTCGACAATCTCAGGCGGAACTTCCTCTGGCCGGCGGCGCTGTCCGCCTTCGCCGCCGCGGGGCTTGCCGCGCTCGGCATCCGGGAGATCTGGCCGCTCCTCGCCGTGACGCTATCCTTCTTCGTCGCCCTGACCATCGTCCTCGACACGGGGCGGGCCGTGCGGGCGCGGCGGGGCATCGCCGGGGAGGGGATGCTGGCCGCCCTCTGGGGCCTGTTGCGGCGGAACCCGCGGCGGTACGGAGGGTTCGTCGTACATCTCGGCGTGGTCCTCCTCGTCCTCGGGATCACCGGATCGATGAACTTCAGCCAGGAGAAGGAAGTCACGCTGGCCCCGGGCGAGAGCGTGGGGCTGGGCCGCTTCACGTTGCGCTTCGAGGGGCTGCAGGCGAGCGAGCGGCCGAGCCACTCGCGGGTGGAGGCGGCCTTCAGGGTATTCAACGATCGGCACGACCTCGGCCTGCTGAGCCCGGCGCTAAAGTTCTTCCCGGGCCGGGACTCGCCCATCG
>JAUYMQ010000182.1 GCA_030698575.1 Deltaproteobacteria bacterium | reverse complement strand
GGATGGGTCGTGACGCCGGTTTCACGCTGCTGGAAGTGGTGATTGCCGGCGCGCTCACCGCGACGCTGCTCATCGTGCTCGCGCAAGCGCTCGTGAAGGGAATGGCCACCTACTATCAGCAGGAGATCAGAGCCGAGCTTTACCAGATGGGGCGCGTGGCGCTCGATCGGACCACGCGGGATCTGCGCGCCGGAGGGCTGCCGGTGGTAGCTGCGGAATCCGTGGAGTTCCCATTCGATTCCAACGGCGACGACGTTTTCGATTCGGTCCGACGGTACGAGAAGGACGGTGATCGCCTCGTCCGCCAGACCGACGCAGGCCCGCCGGAGATCCTGGCGGAGAAGATCGATTCGGTGCTCTTTGCAGGCGAGGATTTCACCACCATCGAGATCGCCCTGAAAGACGGGGATGAGACTGTCGTGCTCAGGACCGGCGTGAGGCATGAGAACTGACCGTGGACGGCGGGGATACGCCGTGATGATGGCCCTTCTGGTCGTGGCGATCGTCTCGGCGGTGGGCCTGGCCGTGGCCGACCTGGTCACCCAGTCGCGACTCATCTCGGGAAGCCAGGACGCCGCCACGCGGGCCTTCTACGTGGCCCAGGGCGGGCTGGCGTTTGCCAAGCAGGAGCTTTCCCACGACGTCGCCTGGGCCGGCGGCGCGGATTTCACGCTGGGGGACGGGGAAGTTTTCGACGTCGTCGTGAGCGTCGTCGGGCCGGCCGAGCGGCGCGTTCTCTCCACCGGGAGAGTCGCTGGCGCGGAGCGCCGGATCGAAGCGCTGCTTTCACTCGGCGACCCGCTCATCATCGGGGACGAATCGACCAATCCGGGAAGCTGGCGAGAGCGCTAGCTGACCCTGAAGTTCGCAATCCGGAGGGCAGGCCATGTTCGCCCGTAAGCGTCGCGCCGGGGGCATCACCGTGTGCATCGAAACATCGGCGCGCGAGCTGCGCGTGGTGCGCGCGAGGGGGGAGGCGCACCCCGGCATCATCGAGGGTTACGAGCGCCGTTCCCTCCCTCCTGAAGGGGACCCGGCGCGCCAGAAGGCGCTCGTCGAATACATCCGCGAGCTGGCCGGATTCATCAGCGCGGGAAATCCCGACGTCCGTCTGATCGTCGACACCCCGGGCGTGCTGCTTCGCAACCTCGTGCTGCCCTCCATGCCCCGCGGAGAAATCGCTTCGACAGTCCGGCTCCAGTGGCCCCGGATTGCCCAGGTGTCCTTCGACGAAATGAGCGTCGATCTTCATTCCACCCGCAGCCGGAACCCGCGATCTCCCGGCTTGAACGTCCTTGTGGCCGGCATCTCGAGCAGAGAACTCGATGCCGTCCTGGCGCCCTTCCGCGACGGGGGAGTGCACATCAACGCCGCCGTGCCGGGTCCGGTGGCCCTCGCGATGCTGAGACGCAGCGAGATCGAGCAGGCCGGCGGTGAGCCTTCCCTGGAAGCCATCCTCGATATCGGCCTCCTTCGATCCTGCCTGGTTCTGGTCCGGGGTGAGGAGGTGCATGCCGCGCGTGAGTTCCCCACGGCGGGCCAGACCTTCACGCAGACGGTCAGCCGGGAACTCGACGTTCCCCTGGATCAGGCGGAGAAGCTCAAGCGTGAATACGGGCTCGCGGTTTTTTCGGAGGACGAACTGTCCGCCGAGGTTGCATCGGAGCTTCGTTCCATCCACGGGGCCCTCCGGCCCGTGCTGGAGCGGCTCTCCGCCGAGGTCCAGCGCTCCATCGCCTTCGTGCAGGAAGACCGGGGAGAGCAGCGGCCGCAGCGGCTCCTGCTGACCGGCGGCGGTGCCGCGCTTCCGGGGCTTGCGGAGACCATGGCCGATTTCCTCGATATCCCCGTCGAGATCTGGGAACCGGCTGAGCGCCTTGATCTGAAAATGCCCGGAGGGTCGTCGGGGGAAGCTGCGGAGGGGAGCGCCACCGGGATCGAAGCGATGTGCCTGGGGGGCGCCGCCGGGCGGCCTCCCGTGAATCTGCTGGAGCCCTCCGGGGCCGCGACGGGTCATTCTGTTTTCCGGACCGGACCGCTGGCCTTCGTGGGCACTTACGTCCTCGTGCTTGCCGCGCTTGTCGGCTGGTTCGGGATCGAGAAGAGCCGGATTGAGAACAAGGTGGCCGCCCAGGAAAGGCAGCTGGCACTCATTCCCGCAGCCGAGCGAAGCGCCCTCGAGCTGGGTCCCTACCTCCAGGCGCGCGCGCGCGAGTCGGTGGATTGGAAGCGCCTCTTCGAAGAGTTGTACTGGCTGGTGCCCGAGGAGGTATCGCTCGAATCCATGACGCTCAAGCGCCCCTCATCCACGGCAGGCGACGCGCCGCGGACGCCACGGGTGCTGGAAATCGAAGGCATCGCGAGCGGCGCCGTCATCGCCGCCGAGCGAACACTCGCCGTCCTCCTCGAGGCCATCGAGGGTTCCCCGATCATCAAGAACGTCCAGATCGTGCGGTCCGCCGGCGCAAAGGACCCCGACGCGCGCGGCCTGCGCTTCGCCTTCGTCTGTGAGGTGGATGAAGCCGGGATGGCCGGTGCGCGGGCCGCAGAGGATTCGATGGAAGAGGAGGACGCGCGATGAGTATCGTGACGAGCTACCTGGCGCGCTGGGAGTTGCTTCCCCCGCGAACGCGGCTGCTTCTCGCCGCCGCGGCCGCCGTGATCGCTTTCGTATTCACATATCACACCGCCGTCGGGCCGCTGGCCGAAGCCACCAGCCGCGATCAAACCCGCCATGAGGCTAACCTGCGCAAGCTCGCCGCCGTCGAAGGTGCGTCATCCCGCAGTCTCGCGCCTTCAGCGTTCGCGGGCAAGACGCTCGCCGGACTCTCGGCCGCCCGTGTGGTCGAGGCTCTCACGCAGGCCGCCCACCAGAACGGAATCCAGCGCATCACCTTCAAGACGGGGGCGATCGCGCCGGCGAGCCAGCCCTCGGCGGACCCTGCGCCACCCGTGAACGTCGTCCGCATGCCGGTTTCCGTCGAGATCGAGGCGCAGGGAGGGGATTTTGCCAATTACCTCGACGCCCTCGCGAAGTTGCCCATCCCGCTCTCGATCGAGAGCTTCGAGATGAAGGTGGACAAGGCACTCGATCCGGCGCTGCGCATCCGGATGGAGCTGGAGGCCTACGGAAAGCCTGCCTAGCGACCCGCCCAGCGTTATTTCCTCAATATTTCAATGAGTTATGGAATATTTCGCGGCACTCCCTTCAAGCCGTGAAATTCCCTC
>JAUYMQ010000179.1 GCA_030698575.1 Deltaproteobacteria bacterium | reverse complement strand
TGATGGGTTTCCCGATCGCCTTCTGGGGGGGAAGAACAGTTTTCCCGATCCCTGGAAGGTTTACCTGAGCGACGGGAGGAATGGTTTCTCGGCGGGGCCGATCGACTGGGCAAACCCCTCCGGTTCGGAGGGGGACGGGAGCAACGGCGACATCCAGACGCGGAACAACACGGGCGTGCTCGCCGACCTTGTCGATCTGAACGGTGACGGCCTTCCCGACCGCGTGGTGAAGGACGCAAGGACGGCGTGGAAGGTCTGGTTCAACACAGGGAAGGGCTTCGAGAGCGTCGCCCGGCCCTGGGCCAATCCATCCGGCGACATCAAGGGCGCTTACGAATACATCCGCGCGGTGGGCTCCCAGAGCGTGCTCGCCGACCTCGCGGACATCAACGGCGACGGCCTTCCTGACCGGATTGTGGAGGGAGCGTCCAACAGCGACACTTTTCGCGTCTATTTGAATCTTGGCGACGGCTTCGCAGAAGTGCCCATCACCTGGGCGAACCCTTCCGGTTCGCAGGGGTTCAAGCACCCCCGCGATCTCAGCACCGGCGGGCAGACGCTCTCGGATTTTGTCGACCTGGACGGCGACGGCCTGCTCGACCGGCTAACCGGGACGGCAACGGACGACCTGTGGGGTGTCTATCGGTACGACGGCGAGAAGCCCGACCTTCTCACGGGGATTCTAAACGGCACAGGGGGCGTTCTCGAGATCCGATATCAGGCATCGACCCGCTATCTCGACGCGCAGGGAAACCGGGCGAGCCCGGATCTTCCGTTTCCGATCCAGACAGTTCTGGAGGTGAGGCGCCACGATGGGATCGACACCGCCGACGACATGGTGACGACCTATGCCTACCAGGGAGGTTTCTACGATGCGCCCTCGCGCGAGTTCCGGGGGTTTTCAGAGGTGTCCGCTATCGAGGGCGATTCCGGCGATCCCGGCAGCACCATAACCGTGACCCGCTTTTACCAGGACGATGCCCTCAAGGGGCAGGTCGATCGCGTCGAAGTGCGCGACGGATCGGGAACTCTGCTCTCCGAGGTTCGGAACTACTTTCTATTGCCGCCGAATCCCGATCACGCCGTCGTGAGCGCGGCCTCTGGAGGAGCCGCGCATATCGCGCTGGTGAAGCGTGCCGAGGCGACCCTTTACGGCGCCACGGCGCAGGCGACGACCGCGGTCTCTTTCCGCTACGACGCGCTCGGCAACGTCCTCGAGAAGATCGAGGAAGGAGAGGTGCCCCCGGGAGGCGCTCCTGACGGCGACGAGCGGAAGACGTGCGTTACTTACGCCCCGTCGGGGCCCGCTTACCGCGGCGGCTTTCCCACTGAAATCGCGCTGGTGGCCGGCGACGTCCCCTGCGGCGCACAACCGATGAGCCGCACGCGCTTCGCCTATGCGCAGGCGACCGATCCGGACGGTTTCTGGACGAGCCGGAAGGACTGGCTCACTGACAGCGTCCACGGGATCGACACGGAGGTCGAGACGATCCGTGATGCGGATCCGTACGGCAACCTCCTGTCACTCACGGACCCGCGCGGGCACGCGACCACCGTGGCCTACGACGGCGAGCCGGACTGCCCTTCCGACCCCGCGGCCAGCGGCCTGCATACCTTCCCCTGCGTCATTCGCAACGCGAAGGGGCACGCCCAGGCCTTTCTTCATGATCCCGGAACGGGAAGGCTCTCCGCCCGCACCGATCCGGGTGGCCACCGCACGCTCGTCGATCACGACGATCTCGGGCGCGTCACTTCGGTGCGCGTTCTCGAGAGCGGCGCGCCGGCAGCGCTGGTGCTCCGCGAGTATGCCTACCCGGCGCTGCCGGGCGAGCCCGTGCCGCAGGAGGGCACCTGGGGCGTAACGCAGGGGGCGGGTGCGCAGAACCTCCGGCGCATCGACTACGCCCTGGCCTCGGCGAGCCCGCTGCGGGATGAGGGGCTGGAAGCGAGGGACTTCCTCGACGGCCTCGGACGCCCCGTCCTGTCGCGACGGGACGGCGACGACCGGCGCCCGGTCGACGTCGAGACGGACTACGACGGGCGGGACCACCTTCGCAGACAATTCCTTCCGCACTTCGGCGACGGCGATCCGTCTCCGGGATTCACGGAGTTTACCTACGACGCGCTCGGACGGGTGACGGCGGTGCGGCATCCCAAGGGAAACTGCACCGCGACCGCCTACGACGCTTTCGCGGAAATCGTGGAGCTGCGTGAGGGCTGCGATCCGGCGGCCACGGTCGTGGCCCATCGGGAGTCCCGGCGGGACGCCTACGGAAACGTGGTTGACGTCCGCGAGTTCCCCGATCCCGGCGATCTGTCCGCCTTCCTTCGCACGAACTATAGCTACGATGCGCTCGACAACCTCATCGAGATACGCGACGCCTGCGCCAACGATCCCGCGGCTTGCGATCCGTCACGCCCCGCCACCCAGCGACATGTGACTGAATTCACCTACGACTCACTTTCCCGGAAGGTGCGTGTCGCTGATCCCGCCCTGGGCAGCTGGGACTACCTCCACGACGCCGTGGGAAACCTGGTGCGGCAGAAGGATGCCAGGCCCTCCCCGCTCTACAGCGAAATCAACTTTACCTACGACGAGATCAACCGCCTCGTGGCCAAGGACTACCAGGACCCCGGGCAGCGTGATCTGAGTTTCGTCTACGATGAGGGATTGAACGGAACCGGCAGGCTCACTGGCGTCACGGACGAAGCGGGCGCGGTCTCATACGGCTACGACGGCCGCGGTAACCTCGTTCATTTCATCCGGGACTTCACATACAAGAACAAGCGGTTCGAGTTCTTCTACACCTATGACAATCTGGGAAGGCCGCTGGACATAGAGTTTCCGAAGGACAACAGCGGGGTCTCGATAGGCCGGATCACCCACGCCTATCTCGACGGGCTGGGCCGGCAGACGCCCTTCATCCAGTCAGTATCCGGCGTGACGGGGGGGATTCCCGCCGGCTATCTGGTGGAGCCAGGTGTCTCTTACGACGCCTCCGGCAACCTGACGGGGTACGTGGACGGCGCCGGCGTGGCGATGCTGGCCGGTCACGATCCGCAGACCTCGCAGATTACCTTCCGGTGGGCGGTGGGCGATACCGTGTGGATGGCGCAACAGTACGAGTACGACGCCACCACGGGCTATCTCGAATCGTTCTCCAACGTCGTGGACGGGGCGCCCGGACAGTCCTTCCCCGAGTACGACGGCCTCGGCCGGCTTGTCCGGGCAATCGGGCCCTGGGGACCGGACGCCGCCCCCGCGGAGGCGGCGTATGCCTACGATGCGATCGACAACTTGACGCTGAAAGACAGTGTGGCCGCCGCGCCCGCCACGGCGAAGAGTCTCCTCTACGAGCATCCGGTGAACCCCCATGCCGTGACGCGTCTTCACGCCGGCGCGGCCGGTACGCCGCAGGACTTTGCCTACGACGCGAACGGAAACCTCATTCAGAAAGTCACGACAAACAGCGTCCGTACCTACGGTTGGGATCAGGACAACCGGCTCGTTCGCGTGCAGCAGAACGGCATGGGCACCCGACAGTTTACCTACGACTACCGGGGCGAACGCGTTCTATCCGCATGGGGCTCGTTGAAGCTTTTCATGCCGACAGGGGATTTCGAATGG
>JAUYMQ010000172.1 GCA_030698575.1 Deltaproteobacteria bacterium | reverse complement strand
CGGCACCGAGGCCTTCAAAAAAATCTCGAAGCTCGTCCGCTAGCTCCCGCATGTCATTGCGAGACGCCCCGGAGGGGCGGCGAAGCAATCCCCTGCTCAAGTGGGATTTTCAGGATCGATCGGGGCGGGTTTTCCGTTTGGCTTGGGCAGGATCAGCACCTTCACGGAGTCCGGCAGGCTTGTGCGCCCCTCCTGGCTCACCACCAGCTCCACCCTGTACTCCCCCGCTGTGTCCATCTGGATCTCCGGCGTGGCGCTCGCCGCATGCTTGAACTTCGGGCTGCTTCCGGCCGGCTGCGAAACGATGCGCCAGTCGTAGGACAGCGCCCCCGGCACCCCACCGCTTCCACGCCCATCCAGCCGCGCGCGCCCCTTCCCCATCAGCGTCTGATCCTCGCCGGCATCGGCAATCGGCTCGGGCTCGAAGGCGAGCCGTGTGGCGGGATCGCCCAGCAGCACCCAGCTGTTCGAGAAATCATCGAAGAACTCGAGACCGAGCATGGCGGCGCGCGCCCTGACGAGCGCATCGCCGATGCGAAGCTCGCCCTCGCGGAAGATGGCCCGTGAAATCGCCTCGCCCATGAGCGACTGGCCGCCGATCGGCGAGACGCTCGTGGGCGTGAAGGCCGCCACCGCGCCGCCATCGGGTTTGAGAAGCAACGACTCGCCCAGCGCATCACCCGTGGGGCCATGGAAGAAGCCGTTCAGACAGTTGAGCACGACGACGAAGGGGAGCCGGTCGAGGTTGCTCACCTGGGCGAGATCACTGCTGCGGAAAACCACCTCGTCGGCCCAGAGTGTGATGCCGCCGTGCCCCGCGTAGGCCGCCAGAAGGACGCCCGCGTTGAGCGCGTCGAGAATTCCCTGGCGGGTCACGGTTGCCTGGTCCGCCTCGGGGATCTGCGACATCTGGATGCTGAGCGCGTCGAAGCCGGGCGGAAGCGCGCCCGCCATGGCGCCCGTCGCGCCTTCGAAGATGGCCGCCTCTCCCGCGTGGAACGCCCGGAAGCCGTCATCGGCGACAAGAAGCGCGCGACGCTGCCAGTCGCTTCCGAGAGGAAGCGCGGCATAGCCGGAAAGTTTCGAGACCACCGTCTGAAGTTGCGCGGCGTCCTTCACGGGCAAGCGCCCGATGGCGACGTCGGGCAGCGCGTCATCGCCCAGGAAGGCCGCGAACCAGTTGTCGCTGGCGTGCTCGACGAAAGTGCCGTCAAGAAGCTTCGTGGGAACCAGGTTCGGGTTGGAGCCCTTCAGATAGTTGCGCGGGTCATAGCTCGCGTCGCCGACGAGCAGAACGTACCGGAGCCGCGGCGCGCCGCCGCGCGCGTACTGCCAGGCCAGGTAGTCCTTGATCGCCTGCGGGTCGGGATCGCCGTTGTTGAACTCGTCATAGACGTCCTGCACGTCGGCGACCGCCACGCGAAGCCCCTCGCCGGCGCGAAGCGCCGACAGCGGCAGCGTGTCTTCGACGAGGCTCCCGTGAGTAATGGCGAGCCAATCGAGCCCGGGGCTCTCGTTGAGCCGGCTGGGAACGTCCCGCCAGAGAGCCTTCGGAAGCTTGACGCCGTCCGGGGCGGCTACGAGATGGCGCCTGCCGCCCTCCGCGTGGAACGCCACCGACCCCGTCGCGGAGTCGAACGTTGCGCCGGTGAGCCAGCGAGGCGCCCGCGGGTCGCTCACGTCCAGGATCGCGGGCGTGCCTCCGGCAAGGCCGGAGACGGTGCGATCACCCGGTGCGCCTGCCTCGAGAGCCAGCGCGGCCCCGGCGTCGGCGAGGCTGCGGGTGTGGGTGAGCGCGAGCCAGTCGATGTAATCGAAATCGAAAGCGGCGCCGGTGTCGGCGACGGGAGTGAAGCGGATCTGATTCGACCCGTCCACGAGCGCGCCCGGAGGCACCGGGAAGCTCCCGTCGAAAGCGCCGAAGCCGTCCCAGTGGGCGTCGCCCAAGTCCACGCCGTTCACCGAGATCCGGACGTGGTGATCCGGATTCACACTCGCATCCGAAGTCGCGCCCTGGATCCGGACGCGCAGGTCGGCGGGACCACCCGTTACGCCCGAGAGCGTCAGGAATTGATCGCGCGGGTTCTGGAAGATGAAGTCCCCGACGAAATTCGACGTTTCACCGTTCAGAACGAAGGGCACATAGACCAGGTTCTTTTCGAGGCGCGCAACGGCGGGGGTCGTTGTCTCGCCGAAGGGCGCGCCTCGGGGAGCCGCGTCAATCGCCTCCATGCGGAGGCCCGTCAGGTTCCCGGCCACGAGCCAGTAGGTCCGCGCCTGCGCCTGGGCGCTCTCGAGCGCCTCACCGTAAAAGTAAAAGTTGTCCCCGGGGTCGAGCACCCCATCCGCCTCACCTGCGACGCGCAGGGCCACCTCCGCGCCGCCCGTGTAGAGGGCAAGACGGCGTGGATCGGTCACCGCCGGGAGGCCTGCCGCGATCAGGGCCTCGCCGCTCACGCGCTGAAGGCCTGTTTCAGACACTGCAATCTTGATGGCGCCCTGGGCCGCCAGCCAGAACTGGTTTTCGCGGCGCGCGTCGGGATCCGCCATCGCCGCGCTCGACCCGCGGCCCGCGAAGGCAAGGCGCACGCGCAGCTTGCGCGCCTGCAGCAGCGCGCCCGTGCCGGGGTCCCACTTCACGGGCTTGAAGGCCAGCACGAAGATCCGGTCGTCCCCCTGGCGCACGCTCCCGGCCGCCTGCAGCGGCGCGTCGGGGAACACGCCGGCCGCTTCGTAGGTCCCGGGATCCGCCTGGTAGGAGGCCTGGAGTTCACCCCCGGCATCGAGCGACCACTCCGGTGCGGGGGCCGGCAGCGCCGCTATCCCGGCGGGTTTCCATTGCTCCCGTTCCACCGTCACCGAAACGTCGGCCACGTCGGGGATCTTGATCGGCACGCCGATGACCGGTAGCGCCGGTTTTCCTGGTTCGGCTAGCTGCGAGAAGCCCGGCACGCTCACGTCCGTGTAGGCGATCCCGTCGAGTACAACGCCGGAGAGCACTGCATGCCGTGAAGAAAGCTCCAGCGTCATGCCGTCCGCGTCCTCCCGGAGGATTCGCACGAGAGACGAAGGGCTCTCCGCCGCCGGTGCCGGCAGCGGGTACCCGCCACCCGCTGCTCCAGGGGGCGATTGTGAGACTGGCGCGGTAGCGCCCGGCCCGCCGTTGCCGTTCGGTGAAAGCCCGCCCGAGCCAAGTGCGAGGAGCGCGGTCCGGCCCAGCGTCCCGCCGTTTGTCGACACGTGGTCATAGACCGAAAGATCAGGCGTTCCGGGCGCGATGGCTCCCGCGGCGACATGGGCCGGGCCGTGCAGCGTGCGCACGCCCGTCCGTTCCACGTCCTCGAGAAGGTAAGCGTAGGCGCGATCGGGGCGCGCCGTGGCGTCGATGAACAGATAGCGGGCCCGGAGGCTGGAAGTTCCATGGCCCAGGATCAGATCGCGATTGAGCTGTTCGTAGGCTCCCGCGGGCCCCTCCGCGCGGTAGACGTTGAAGCCGAGGTTCGCCCACTCCGCATCGGTCGCCCAGTCGAGATGCACGCCGCCGGCGTGGCGTTGCGCCTCGAGCGATGCGAGTGAGACCGCGTTCGGAACCGCGGTCGACGCCTGGATGGCGAGCTGGCACAGCGGGCCCATGCTCTCGGTGCCCGGGTAGGTCACGCTGGAGAAGGCAGGCGTGTAGGTGACACGGGTGGCGTTGCCGCTCGCCGGCGTGGGCGTGACGTTCACGGCGCCTGCGCCCGAGGGCGTCACGGCCAGAAAGTAGGAGAGCGAAACGGTTGCGCCGCTCGCGACCGAGGCCCAGGTGGCGACCACGTCGCCGGACCCGCCGTCCGCAGGCTCCGACGTGACGCTGCCCCCGCCCGTGACCTGCGCGCCGGCGGTGATGAGGGGGGGATTGCTCGATTCATAGACCACCTGCCCGCCCGGCACGTTCGCCGTCAGCGTCACGCTGGTGATCGCGCTCGCTGTGGGGTTGGTGAGCGCTACGTTTACGGCGTAGTAGCTTGTCATGCCCGCCGCGGGTGGGTTCGCGCCGCCAAGCGGCGTCAGCGACTGCTCGAGCCGCGGCTCGAGGGGCGCCACCGGGGTTCCCGGCAGAGAGCCGTCGGCCGGCAGGTAGATCCGGAAAGGGGCGTCCGGCTCGTGGGGCAGGTTGGCGCCCACGACAGTGAGGCCGGTGTAGTCCGCGATGCGCCAGTCGACGAGGTTCTGCTGGGTCCCGAGATCGTTGTTCAGCCGCCAGATCCCGTAATCCTGCGCCTGGGTGGCCAGCGGGACGACGTTCACGTTGTTGTCCACCGGGACCGTACCGCCGGACATCGTGAGGGCCGTGCTGGTGCCCAGGCGCGAGATGAGAGCACCCGTTGACCCCGCGCCCGCACCTACCGGCCAATCCATGTCGTAGTTCGTGGTGGTGAGATCGCAGCCGCGATCGACGTAGGGGTACATGATCATCGGCTGTGTCACGTTCGCCAAGGGCGCGCTGTCGCTGTTCAAGGTCCCGCCGATGAGCTGGCCGTCCTCGGCCCCGGTGGGGACATCGGTGCTCGTATAGACCTGATAGTTCGGGATGTTCAGCCCGAAGCCGTTCACACGCGTGTTGTTTCCCATCGCGACGCGCAGCTCATAGAGGCCCGGCTGGAGCCCGCTGAAAGGCGCGCTCGATCCGATGGCCTGGAACCCTGTCGCAGTGAGACGCGCCAGAGCGTTCTGTGTGGTGGCGCTGTCTGTGGTTACGGCGACATTGGCGAGAATGCCGCCGGCCGGGTTGCGCAGCGTGTACGTAGTGCTCGTGTCGCCGCTCCCCCGGGTCAGGTCGCGGGCGCCGCTGCTGCCGGCGTCGAAAACCTGGACGTCGAGAGTCGTCCCGGTGACCTCGATCTTGAAGGTCATCTCGTGGACCGTGTCGCCGTCGTTGTTTGACGAGCTGGTGCCGTCCAGAAGGAGCCAGCCGTTCGGATCGACCGCGCCGTTCGGGACCCCGAAAATGGCGGCCTCGGCGATGTACGGGTTCGCTGTTGCGAAGATAGAAAGGAGAAGGGCGGCCAGGACCCCGAAGAACCGGCTTGGACGCCCTGGCTGGCGGTTCTGCATGGAAAGGGCGCCCTTCAGAGGGCGGATGCCGGTCCTCGGAAAGATTTCCGGGAGCATCCCCTCGAGATGTACCTATCGGAGAGACGCGCGGAATCATGAGGGAAAACCACCCCCCTCGGCAGGGGGCGGGAAAGCTGTGGAGGTTTTTTGACCGTTCGGAAGCTTTAAGCCTCAATGAACTTTCATTTATCAGGGCTAAA
>JAUYMQ010000169.1 GCA_030698575.1 Deltaproteobacteria bacterium | reverse complement strand
GAAGAGCACGCTGTTGCGCCTCATCTCAGGAGCGCTGTCTCCGGCCGAAGGGACGATCGAGATTCAGGGAAAGCCCGTCTGGGCGCTCTCGCGAAAAGATGCGGCGCAGGAAGTGGCGCTGGTGCTCCCGGAGGGAGGCCGGACGATCCCCTTCCGCGTGGAAGCCCTCGTTCTGCTCGGGCGCTCGCCCTACCTGGGCGATCTCGGCTGGGAGGGGCCGGAGGATCGGCGGATTGCGCGTGAGGCGATGGCGCTCGCAGGCGTCGCGGATCTCGGCGATCGCTTCTTTGACGGGCTCTCGCTCGGCGAGCGGCAGCGGGTGCTCCTTGCCCAGGGGCTGGCGCAGGAGCCGAAGATCCTGCTGCTCGACGAACCCGCGGCGCACCTCGACATCCATCACCAGGTCGAAATTCACGCGCTGCTCGAGCGGCTGGCGAAAGATCGCGGCATGACCGTCGTGGCCGTGAGCCACGATCTCAATCTCGCGGCCGAGTACTCAGACCGCCTCGTGCTGCTCGAGAAGGGGCGCGTGCGCGCGGACGGACGCCCGGAGGCGGTGATCACCGAAGAATTGCTGGCGAGCGTGTATGAGAGCCGCGTGCTCGTCGATCGGAACCCGAAGAGCGGCGCACCGCGCGTGACGCTGCTCCGATCCTGAACAACGAAAGGGCTGTTTCAGGGAGAACACAATCCATCGGCAGGGCGCAGGAAAGATCGTGCAAGTCGATCGCTGCCCCGCAACTGTGAGCCCGACGAAAACCGCATGCGCGTCGCGAAGGTCGTGGCGCGCGGCCACTGTCGCCCCCGGGCGACGGGAAGGCGCGGCGAGTAGGACGACGGCGAGCCAGGAAGCCTGCCCGGCCGATTCACGACCTCCCCTCCGTGGGGAACGCAGGAGGTCCCATGCACGCCCGCGCCGTTACCAAACGCAGCCCCGTTCTGTTGCCGACTCTAAGAGTCCGCGCACTTCGACGCTTCGTTCTAATGCCGACTCTAATAATGCTCGCCGTCTTCGCCCCGCCGGCCCATGCGGGATCCGCCGCGAAGCAGGTGACGAAGGTGCCCGGTGTCGTTGCCACCGCCAGCAAGATCGAGGAGTCCGTTGCCCACACCGGCAGCTCCGTCACGATCATCAGCCGGGAAGACATTGACCGGCGGAACGCGCAGACCGTGACCGAAATGCTCCGCGACGTCCCCGGCGTGACGATCCAGCGCTCGGGCGGTTCCCCGGGAACCTTCTCGCAGGTGCGCATCCGGGGGTCGAACGACAATCAGGTGACGGTGCTCGTCGACGGGGCGCGTGTGAACGATCTGTTCCGCGGCGGCGGCTTCGACTTCGGCCTCATGCCGACGGACAACGTCGAACGCATCGAGGTCGTCCGCGGCGGCGCCTCGGCCCTCTATGGCTCCGACGCCATCGGCGGCGTGATCAACATCATCACGCGCCGGGGCGAAGGGGAGCCCCGCCTGATGCTCTTCTCCGAGGGGGGATCGCAATCGACCTTCAAGGAAGGGGGCGTCTACAGCGGCGAGATTGACGGCACCGACTTCTCGCTTTCCTACAGCCGTCTCGACAGCTCCGGCCTGGCGCCGGGCCCCTTCAATCGAAACCACGAGCAGGAGAACCACTACTCCGGCCGCATCGGGCGCGACTTCGGCCCAGCCGACGATCCCGTGGCGCGCTTCCAGGCCACCTTCAACGCGAGCCAGCAGTGGTTCCAGTCGCCCTTCGACTTCCCCGGCAACTTCGACTTCTTCGCGATCCCCGAGGGACTGCCGGGGAGCATCCAGACCTACGATCCGAACAACCACGAGAAGCGCACCTTTCTCACGACCACCGAGACGCTCACGGTGAACCCCACCGACTGGTGGACGACCGTGTTCCGCTTCTCGCTCACGCAGAACGAAGCGCGAACCGACAACGCGCTCGACTCGGGCGTGCCTTACCCATACCTGTTCCGGGAGCAGAACTTCGGATTCTTCGTCTTCCGCCCCGTGACGAACTTCTTCCAGAGCGACACGGTGGACACGACGATCGAGGCGGAGGTGCTGAACCACTTCACCCTGGAGGGGGACAACTGGAAGAACGTCGCGACGGCGGGCTACCACTTCGAGCGCAACAGCGTCGATTTCCGCGACTTTTCGACGACCGGCAACTTCGGAACGTTGCCTCCGGCGCACTCGAACGTGCAGGCCGTCAGGAACCGGAACGCACACTTCTACCAGGACCAGCTCTCACTCTGGGATCGATTGTTCCTGACGGCCGGATTCCGCGTCGACCAGGAGACCCAGGACGCCGACATCCAGTCGCTCGCGGCCTTCAACATGGTGAACCAGCGCGCGCGCACGAACTCGCTCTACGGCATCCAGTACAACCCGCGCTTCTCCGCGGCCTTCGAGATCACCGAGATCGACGGGGTGCGCATCAAGCTCCACGGGGCCTATGCCCGCAACTTTCACGCACCGAGCTTCTCGAGCCTATTCTTCCCCGGGTTTTCCAATCCCGCGCTCCAGCCCGAGGTCGGCAAGACCAGCGAGGGGGGCGTTAGCTTCGAGGCCCTGGACGGAAAGCTCTCCGGCGACGTGACCTACTTCCGGACCGACTACGAGGATCTCATCGTCTTCGTCCAGAAGCCGCCGCCGATCTTCTTCAGCCTCGAGAACGAGGGGAATGCGAAAGCCGAGGGGATCGAGGTAAGCGGGTCGGCGGGGCCCTGGAAAGGGTTCACGGTGCGGGGCAACCACACGCTGATGGACACCCGGGGCGACGACGGCAAGGCGCTGCAGCGACGCCCGCGCCACGCCTACAACGGATCGCTTTCCTACGAGCGAGACCGGCTCTCGGTAAACCTCTACGTGAACGGCCTCGGCCGGCAGCGCGACAGCTTCGACTTCATCGCCGCCGACAACGAACTGCGGACGGGCAACCTGCCGTGGTTTCACACGGCGGAGATCTCGGCCACCTACGACGTGCTGCGCGACCGCGGGCCGATCGACAAGCTCCAGATCTACACGCGCGTTCAGAACGTGTTCGGCTCCTCCTACGAGGAGGTGAAGGGTTTCCCGGCCGCCGGCACCCTCGCCTTCGCGGGTGTACGGCTCTTCATGTTCTGATCGGTTGTTTATCTGTTCGGAGAGGACAGTTCCATGAACCGTTACCTGACGCTCAGCGCGATCCTGCACGGGGTGCTTTTCGGAGGGCTCGCGATCTGGGGCGCCTCGATGCTCGATAGCGCCGCGCCGGAGATCACCCGCGTGCGGATCATCGACGAGCGTGGCGGTGCCGCCGCCGCCGGTGCTCCTGATCGCACGGATACTCCGCCCGCAGCGCCGCTGCCGGAGCCCCGCGCGGAGATCCCGACGCCCCCGCCCTCACGATCGCCGGCCACGACCCGGGCGGCAACGCCGCCGACCGTCGCACTTCCGCGGGAGCAAGAGGCGCTTCTCGCCGCAGCGGCTCCGGCGCCCGCCGGAGCGGGCGGGAGCCTGGCGGTGGCTTCGCTTCCGGCGGGTGCGGCAGCGGCCGAGCGCGACGGCGCAGGGGCCGAGCGCGATGATCGCATTGCAGAGATTCATGCGCGCATCCAGGCCGCGCTTCTCTACCCCCGCGAGGCGCGCAGGCGCGGGGTCGAGGGAACCGTGCACCTCCGCTTCGCGCTCGCGGAGGACGGCCGCGTTCGCCGGGTCGACGTGCGGGAAAGCTCCGGCGCCCGCCTCCTCGATCGCGCCTCGATCGAGACCGTCCGCCGCGCCCAGCCCTTCCCCTTCGTCGCCGGAGATCTCGAGGTCCCCGTCGTCTTCCGTCTGACCGGAGCGCAGTAGACGACCTGGCGGCGGATCAATGCGTGGGTTTCGAGCCCTTCTTGTCATTGCGAGGAGGGCCCCAGGCCCGACGAAGCAATCTCCCGGCAATTGCCACCTCTGGCGCGGCCCGCCGCGGTGGGGATGGATGCCGAGCACGAGTGGGATTGCTTCGTCGCTGGCGCTCCTCGCAATGACAGGCGGGGCGCGTCGCGTCGAAGCTCACCCGCTTTCGTTCGCCTGCGCCACTTTGCAAATCCGGCTGGCGTCGCTTACGATGCGGCGCGCTTTTCGGCGAAAGCGCGTCAATGAAACCCACGGAGAGAGACGGGAGAAGAGCGAGAGATGTCGAAGATCGATCGAATCTGGGCCCGCGAAATCCTGGATAGCCGCGGCAACCCCACCATCGAGGCCGAGGTTTCGACGGCTTCCGGCGCAAAAGGCCGCGCGGCGGTCCCCTCAGGCGCGAGCACCGGCACCCGCGAGGCGCTGGAGCTGCGCGATGGAGACCCGAAACGCTATCTCGGCAAGGGTGTCCTGCGAGCCGTGGAGAACGTGCGAACGATCATCGCGCCCGCGCTGATGGGCGCCGAGGTCAGCGAGCAAGAAGCGCTCGACCGGAAGCTCATCGAGCTTGACGGCACGGAAACCAAGTCGAAGCTCGGCGCCAACGCGCTGCTAGGCGTGTCGATGGCCGCCGCCCGCGCGGCCGCCGCCGAGCGGGGCGAGCCGCTCTACCGCTACCTCGGGGGCGAAGCGGCGGATCTTCTCCCGGTCCCGCTCATGAACATTATCAACGGCGGTGCGCACGCCGACAATAACGTCGACATCCAGGAATTCATGATCGTGCCGCTCGGCATGGCGAGCTTCTCCGAGGCGTTGCGTGCGGGCGCCGAGGTGTTCCACGCGCTGAAGAAGGTGCTGAAGGGAAAAGGGCTCAACACGGCTGTGGGCGACGAGGGGGGCTTCGCGCCCGATCTCCGGTCCAATCTCGAGGCCATCGACGTGATCCTCGAGGCCGTCGAGAAAGCCGGCTACCGGCCGGGCGAGGACGTGGCTCTGGCCATCGATGCGGCTGCGAGCGAATTCTACGAGGACGGAAAGTACCGGCTAGCCTCGGAGAAAGACCCCGTCAAAACGTCCGAACAGCTGACGGCGTTTTACGCCGACATGGTCGCGCGCTACCCCGTCGTCTCCATCGAGGACGGCCTGGCCGAAGGCGACTGGGACGGCTGGAAGGATCACACGGCGGAGCTGGGCGGGCGCGTCCAGCTCGTCGGCGACGACATCTTCGTCACCAACACGGCGATCCTGAAGCGCGGCATCGACGAGGGCGTGGCGAACGCCATCCTCATCAAGCTGAACCAGATCGGCACGGTGACCGAAACCCTGGCCGCCATGCGGATGGCGGCCGACGCGGGCTACGCCAGCGTGGTCTCCCATCGCTCGGGTGAGACCGAGGACGTGACCATCGCGGACCTGGCGGTGGCGACAGGCTGCGGGCAGATCAAGACCGGATCGCTCTGCCGGACCGACCGGGTGGCCAAGTACAACCAGCTACTCCGGATCGAGGAGGCGCTCGGCGAGCGCGCCCGCTATGCAGGGCGATCGGCCTTCGACCGCTCCGGCCGCGCCTGATCGGGCCGCCAGGACGACTATTCCGCCCATCCGGCCCAAAACAACGCTTGTTGCCCGCTTCCGGCGCGTGTTAGCATAAGCGCGCTCGAACCCCCCCAATCCGCCTTCGTGACCCTGTCTTGCCCATGGAGGCAACAGGAATCCCACGCAGAGGGTAAATTCTTGCAGGTCAAGAAGGCGGTCATCCCCGCCGCCGGTCTGGGCACGCGCTTCCTCCCGGCGACGAAGGCAATTCCGAAGGAATTGCTCCCCGTCGTCAACAAGCCGGTGATTCAGTATGTGGTGGAAGAGGCGGTCGCCGCGGGCATCGTCGAAGCCATTTTCGTCGTTTCCAGCGGCAAGAGCGCGATCCTCGATCACTTCGACTATCTCTTCGAGATCGAGGAGACCCTCCGGCAGCGGGGGAAGAAGGATCTGCTCCGGGAGATGGAGACGCTTCACGAGCTGGCCTCCATCATTTCCGTGCGGCAGAAGAAGCCCCTGGGGCTCGGGCACGCGATCCTGACCGCAAAAGACGTTGTCGGCGATCAGCCCTTCGCCGTCCTGCTTGGCGACGATCTGATCGACTCGAAGGTTCCCTGCATCCGCCAGATGATCGACGTCTACGAGAAGACCGGCGCGGCGGTGGTGGGGGTCATGGAGGTGCCGCCGTCCGACGTGCCGCTCTACGGGATCGTGAAGGGCGTGCAGGAAGGGCCGCGGCTGCTGCGCGTGGACGCCATGGTCGAGAAACCCTCTGTCGCTGAGGCCCCTTCGAACCTGGCGATCGTCGGGCGCTACGTTCTCCCGCCGAGCATCTTCGAGGCTATCGAGAAGACGAAGCCGGGGAAAGGCGGGGAGATTCAGATTACGGACGCCCTGGCGCAGCTCGCGCGCGACAAGGGCGTGGTGGCGTACCAGTTCGAGGGCGATCGCTACGACGTCGGCGACCGCGTGGGGTTCCTTCTCGCAAATGCCGTCTTCGGCCTGCGGGACCCGCAGTTGCGCGATCGCTTCCGGTCGGCGCTGAAGGCGCTCTTGGAGAAGTCCCAGGAGGGGTAGGGCGGCGGGCGTGCCCAGGCCGGCTGCCCTCCGGACAACCGCATCGCCTTCCACGGGAGGCGGACGAGGAGGATCGCTATGCTGCTGGATCGCATCTATGCATGGATCTCCAATGATCTGGCGATCGATCTCGGCACCGCAAACACGCTGGTTTACGTCGAGGGGAAGGGCATCATCTGCAGCGAGCCCTCGGTGGTGGCGGTGCACCGGACCGGGAAGGGCGTCGACAAGGTTCTGGCCGTGGGCGCCCAGGCGAAGGAGATGCTGGGGCGCACGCCCGGCAGCATCACCGCCATCCGCCCGATCAAGGACGGCGTGATTGCCGACTTCGAGATCACGGAAGCGATGCTTCGTTACTTCATCCGCAAGGCGCACAATCGTAAGACCCTCATCCGCCCCCGCATCATCATCTGCGTGCCACCCAACATCACTGCGGTGGAAAAGCGCGCGGTTCGCGAGTCGGCGCTCTCGGCGGGCGCGCGCGAGGTCTACCTGATCGAGGAGCCCATGGCCGCGGCCATCGGCGCCGGGCTCTCGATCACCGAGCCCTCCGGTAACATGATCGTCGACATCGGGGGCGGAACGACCGACGTGGCCGTCATCTCGCTGTCAGGCATCGTGATCAGCCGCTCGATCCGCATCGGCGGCGACAAGATGGACGAAGTGATCATCAACTACGTCAAGCGCAAGTACAACCTGCTGGTCGGCGAGCGCACCGCCGAGCAGATCAAGATCACCATCGGAACGGCTTACCCCATGGAGGAGAACCGGACGATGGAAATCAAGGGGCGCGATCTGATCGCCGGAGTTCCGAAGACGATCGAGATTAGCGCCGAGGAAGTGCGCGAGGCGCTCAGCGAACCCATCAACGCTATCGTCGAAACCGTTCGGCAGACGCTCGAGCGTACCCCGCCGGAACTGGCTGCCGACATCGTCGACAAGGGCATCGTGCTTGTGGGTGGCGGGTCGCTCTTGGCGAACCTCGACGTGCTGCTGCGCGAGGAGACCCAGCTTCCCGTCATGCTCGCGGAGGATCCTTTCACCGCTGTCGCCTACGGCGCGGGGAAGGTGCTCGACTGCCCGGAACTTCTGCGCGATGTAACCCTCGTCTGACACCGTGAGGACCATGGCGGCGGGGATCCCCGAGGGCTACAGCCTCTGGCGCGGCATCCCCGAGGACTACAACGCGGGCCGCGATCTCTCCGACGCCGTCTGCGCCCGAGGTCTTGGGCACCGGGTGGCGCTTTACTGGGAAAACGGCGCCGGGGCGCGCCGCGTGCTCACCTACCAGGATCTCGCCGATCAATCTAGCCGCTTTGCCAACGTCATCGCCGGGCTCGGCATCGAGCGCGGCGATCGCATCCTGCTTCGCGTTCCCAACATCCCCGAGTTCCTCGTGTCCGCGCTCGGCGCCAACAAGCGCGGCGCGCTCTACATCCCCACGAGCACGCTTTTCAAGGAGAAGGAGATCGCATACCGGGTCCGCGACGCCGGCGCCCGGCTCGTGGTGACCACGCCGCAGCTCTATCCCGAGGTCGCGCACATAGGATCCGAATGCCCGACCCTCGATCACGTGATGGTGGTTCCCTACCTCGGCGCCCCCGCGCCGCCTGACGCCATCGATTTCGAGCAATCCCTCGCCGCGGCCTCCCGCGAGTTTCCGCCCGTCGCCACGCGCCACGACGATCTGGCCTTCATCGCCTACACGAGCGGAACGACCGGAGACCCCAAGGGTGTCACGCACTACCAGCGCTACCCGGCCTCCTACGACAACGTGGTCCGGTGGTGGTACGACTTCAGGCCGGAGGACGTTGTCTCCTGCCCGAGCGAGATCGGCTGGATGCTTCCGGTCGCGACCTTCCTCCTTGCGCTTCGCGTGGGGTGCGCGCTGCACATGTACCACGAGACCGAGGGGCCATTCCGCCCCGAGGTCTGGTTCCCGCAGATCGAGCGCTACCGGATCTCGATGTTCACCGCCGCGCCCACGGTGTACCGCATGCTCCTCACCGTGAAGGACGCCGAAGCGCGCTACGACCTCCGCTCGCTGCGCCACGCCGTTAGCGCCGGCGAGGCGTTGCCGGCGGACACGCTCGCAGCGCTCCAGACGCGCTTCGGAATCACGCCGATCGACGGGATCGGCATGAGCGAGTGCATGGTGTACAACTTCAACCGAGTGGGGGAGGCGCTCCGGCCGGGTTCCTGCGGCAAGCCCGGGCCGGGCCTTCGCCTGGCGCTGCTCGACGATGAACTCAGGCCGGTTCCGCGTGGTGAGCCGGGGGTTCTCTGCCTCCGCCGGGAAGACCACCCCGGGATCATGGAGGGGTACTGGGGGAAGCCGGACAAGACGTCGGAGATCCTGCGCGGCGACTGGTACGTGAGCGGCGACGTGCTCGTCGAGGACGAGGACGGCTATCTCTGGTTTCAGGGGCGGGCGGACGACGTCATCAAGGTAAGCGGCTACCGCGTGAGCCCCTTCGAGGTGGAGAACATCCTGCTCTCGCACCCGGCCGTGCTCGAAGCGGCCGCGGTTGCGAGCCCGGACCCGGTTCGCGGGAACGTGCTCAAGGCCTTCGTGCTGCTGAAGGAGGGCGAGGCGGGGTCGGAGGCGTTGGCCGAAGAGCTGCGAAAACACTGCCGCGAGCAGGCGGCCCCCTTCAAGACGCCGCGCCTGATAGAATTCGTGACCGCCCTCCCGAAGACGCAATCGGGGAAGATCAAGCGCAAGGATCTGAGGCTACAGGAGTCCCGAAAATGAGAATCGAATACAAGCTCGAGCTGGACAAGATCGACATGCCCTACTTCTCGATCGATTCGAGTGAGGGGATCCACAAGCTGTTCACACTCTCGGCCACGCTCTTGAATTTGCTCGAGGCGAAGGAGTCGGTCTGCGTGACAATCCACGGCGGAAGCGCCCAGGATCCCGAGCGAAAGGCCAAGGCGCTCGAGCAAATCATCGAGAGCGGCCGGCAGGAAGACCGCCGTTACGGATTTGAACGCGTGCGATCGGGGAGCATCGAGAACACCCACTACCTCTGGGTCACGATCCGCCGTCTCTAGCGCCCCGGCACAGGAGCGTTGCATGTCGAAGTTCCAGGTCTCCCGGCCAGTTTTATCCGTTGTCCTGTTTCTGACGCTCCTGCTTTCCGGCTTGCCGACCGCCGTCTCGGCGCTGACGCCCGAAATCGAGCCGACCGCTGCCTCGGCGCTAACGCCCGAAATCGAGCCGCCAGACGCGGACGCGCGAGTGGCCCGGGTGCTCGGCGACGCGCTCTATCTGGGCGCGCGCGATGAGCGCTGGCGCTACGCGGAGCAGAACTTCCCGGTTGAGCGGGGTGACACCTACGTCACCGGAGCCTCGGGCGAACTGACGCTCGATTTCCGCGGCGGCGTCCTCGTCGATCTCGATCACGGGACCCGGCTCGAGGTGACGAACGCCGCCCGCGGGCCCCAACTGCGACTTCACCACGGCGCCATCTACATCGTTCTACTCAATCCGCGAACCGCCTACGAACGTGTGCGGGTGGCCTGGGAGGGCGGCAGCCTCCTTCTCGGCGATCGGGGAAGCTACCGGCTCGACCGCTTCGCCGACGGCGTCGTGCGGGCCATGGTGCTACGCGGCCGGGCGCGGGTGCGCGCGGGCGGCGGCGGGCGACATCTCGATCCGGGCGAGGCCATCCTCATCGGGACGGGCGGGTTCGCTTCGCGCGAGACCAGCTACCGGCCCGGCGACTACGACCCCTTCGACCGCCAGGTGATCGATCGCTACACCGGTGTTTTCGGCTACCGGCCGCCGCGCCACTTCCCGCACGTCATCGTGGGGCTCTGGGATCTGGATACACGCGGCACCTGGGTCTACGTCCCCGCCTGGCGGACCTATGGCTGGAAGCCGCGGGACGCCGGGCGAGGCTGGGCCCCTTTCCGCGCCGGGCAGTGGCGCCGGATGCCTGGGGGGGGCCCCTGGACCTGGATCCCCACCGAGTCCTGGGGGCACACGACGTCGCACTACGGCGCCTGGGCCTACCTGGCGGGGCACGGATGGATCTGGAAGCCGGGCCGCACCTACAGCCCGGGGCGCGTCGGCTGGATCCGGTCGGGCAACTACATCGGCTGGGCGCCGCTCGGTCCATCGGGAAAGCCGGTCGGGCCAGACGGCGCGAAATCGCCGTTTGTTTTTCTGCCGGCCGGTGTTCTCCGCGCGGGACAGGCCGCCTCGCCCGTGGACGACCAGCCCGTGCCGGAGAATGCGCAAGTGGAGGATAGCCCGGACGAGTTTCTGGCCTCGCTGCCGGAAGATGCGGGCGCGCCGTCCGCGGACACCGGCGACGGCAAGGCGGACGAAGCGGCGGGGGCCGCCGCCGCCGCCGGGCTGGAAGCAGCGGGCGAGCGCGGGGAGGCGGTGCTGCAGAGCGCCGGGGAGGCGGGGGTCACGCTTCCGCCTGAGCCCGAAATACCTCCCACCCTTGACGAGGCCGCCCTCGACGAGGAAATGGTGGACGACATCGAGGAAATGGAAGAGGGTGCGGCGGGGACGTCGCCGCCGGTGAGCGGTGAGGGACCGGGCGAGATGCCCGCGGTGGATCCGGCCTCGCCGGAAGACCCTTCCGGTGAGGGTGCGCCGGAGGTGGGGACGCCCGCCGAAGAGGGATCAGAAGCGGCGCCCGCCGAAGGTGCGACGACCGAGGAAGCGCCGGTCACGGCGCCGGCCGTCGAGGAGACCGGGGACGCGCCGAAGGCGGCGGCGGATGGGGAGCGGCAGCGCCGGCGATCGGAGAACGCGGCGAAGAAGGCGCTGGGGCGCGCCGAGCGGGACGCCGCGCGGCGACAGAAGGGCCCGGGGGGTTCGGGGATCGGATCGCCGGGCGGGACGAGCCCGGCCGGAGGCGCAGGCGAGCCGGCGCAGGAAGACGGCGGCGCATCAAACCCGCCGCCATCGGACGGCGGCGCGTTAGTGGACTGAGAACCGCGCCTGCTTGAGCAAGGTGAGCGCCGTCCTGTTCGCGGGGTCCACCTCGAGGACCTTTTTGAGAGCGACCACGCCCTCGATGTACCGATCCTCGATCATCGCTTTCTGCCCCTCCTGCAGAAGGGCGGCGACATAGTCCTCACGAAGCCCCGGGTAGTTCGGCGCGCGTTCGTAAAGCGCGCCAAAGGAGAGGATGGCCTCGCGCCGCTTGCCGAGTTTCACCTCGTAAAGCGCGTCCTCGTAGAGCGCCTGGATGAGCAGCGGCTCGATTTCTTTTCCGAGGGATGGATCAATACGCTCCGCCTCGCGGAGCGCGTTGGCGGCGGTGGACCATTTCTCCTCGGCGAGGTAGATCTTCCCCAGACCGAGATAGGCGGTACCGTGCGTGGGTTGGAGTTCGATGGTGCGGTGGAAGGCAGCGGAACTATCGTTCAACCGGCCGGCGGCGAGTTCGTTCACACCCAGCGCATAGTATTCGTCGGCGCTCGTGGCGCAGCCCGCCAGGGGCAGCGAAGCCGCAAGCAGCAAAGGAATCAGGAGATTGGCGAGAGGAAGGCGCCCCCCCGGGTGCATCGCCAGCCGCATGCAGGCATGATTGCATAGCTCCGCTTTTCCGTCCATGCCTCCCGGCTGTCATTGCGAGGCCCGAGGTCCCGCGCGTAACGCGGGCCGAGAAGGTATTGGAAGAACCGACGAAGCAATCCCCCGGCAGCCCGTTTTCCCTTTGTATCGGGCGGCGATTCTTGTTAAAGACGCTTCTGGCGTCCGATCGGCGCCAGGCCCGACAGGAGGCCCCGTGAGAGCAAGGAGGTTCCGCCCGATGATGCGCCGTTCCCTGATGTGGCACGCTCTCGTCCCCAGGCTGATTCCGGGGTCGCCCCTGGCGCTCCTGTTCGTGACGCTGGTGGCCTTCGGCCCTGGCGGCTGCACCAGCAGCGAGTCGGGTCCGCGACCGCCCGCGCCCAAGCCCGCGACGGAGATTTTCGAGTCCTTCGATAGCGACGCCTTCATCGAGGAAGAGACCATCGCGGTGACGGTAGAACCCTTCGCGCCGGTGGCGCCTGCCCCGGTTCCGGGCGGTTACGAGGCTCCGGGCGTCGCGCCCGCGCTGACCGCGCCTCCCCTCGTTCCGGCCGCGCCCACGCCGGATGAAACCGAACGGTCGCGGGGATCCATTCCCCTCTCCTCGCCCGGCGCCTTGCCAGCGGGCGTCGCGCCCCCGCAACCCAGCAACGTGCAATAAGCCGCGCGCCATGGGCGGCGAACCAGTCAACCTCCTCCTCTACCTCCACCCGGTCTGGCAGACGGCGTCGCTCCTCCTGATGGTCGTCGCGCTTTCGCTCGGACTCCGCCTGGGGCGCGAGCGCGCTCACCCGTGGGAGCGGGAGGCCCGGCTCCGGCTCCAGCGGCTCCACCTCAAGGTGGCCATCACCTTTCTCGGCCTCATCAGCACCGGCTACGCGCTCGGAATTGCGACGATGGCCTTCGTGCGCGACGAGCCCGTGTTCCGGACCGCGCACGCATACTTCGGAACGATCGTGCTGGGGCTATTCTGGCTTGGCGCCTACTACGGTGGGCGGCTGCTGCGCGGGCAGAACCTGAAGCCGAAGGACTACTCCAACCACGCCTTCTGCGTGATCCTCGGCGCGATCATCGCCCTTGCGGTGGCCGTTATGGGGTACACGCTGCTCCCCTGAAGCGGCTCCGGGCGCCAGTGACGGCGCGAAAAAAAGCCCCGGTCCGCGACGGACCGGGGCCCTCCCCCTACACTTTCCGATGGACTAACCGCTCCCGGCCTCCTCTTGCTCCTTCGCCGCCTTGGCGGCCTCCTTCGCGAGCTTCTCCAGAAGCTTCTGCTGTTTCTTGAGCTCGTTCTGGATTTCTTTCAGCGAGAGCGGCCGTGTGATGGTGATCGACGCTTCCGCCATCTGTCCCGCTTTGTCGACGGCAACCGCGGTGATGACATGCGTGCCGGCGCTCCACTTGCTGGTCGCCAAGAGCAGTGCGTAGGGCGCGCTCGTGTCTTTCTTCTTCTGCGCTACCCCGTCGACGAGGAACTGCACGTAGCTCACCCCGTTCGGGCTCGAGGCATCCACCGTGAAGGTCTGCTTCCGCGGGTGCACCGAGTCGCCGTCCAGGGGCGTGAGGAAAATCACCGTGGGCTCCCCGGGCGGCGGCGGCGGAGGTGGAGGCGGTGGAGGTGGCGGGGGCGCCGCGTTCGACACCGTCACCGACACCATGCCCGACACACCGACGTTCCCGGCGGGATCGAGCGCCCGGGCCTGGAGCTGGTAGGACCCGTCAGGCGTTCCCGTGGTGTCGGTGTTGACGACCAGGCTGCTCCCCGGCCCGGACCAGCTCATCTCGCCGTTGACATAAATCTGGATCTCGGCGACGGCGTCATTGTCGCTCCCGGCCGCCGCGATCTGGACGGTTCCGGAGAGCACGCTGCCGCTTGAGGGGTTGTTGATCTGCACGGACGGAGGGGTGGTGTCGGGAACCGTGTTCTGCACGTTCACCGAAACCGTCTGCGAACTCCCCCGGTTCTGGGCGGCGTCGTAACCCTCGGCGAGGAGCTGGTGCCCGCCGTCCGTGGTGGCGGCGCTGTTCCAGAGCGCGCTGTAGGGCGAGGTGGTGTCCACCGCGAGGAGCTGCCCGTCGGCGTAGAAGCGGACCTCGGTGACACCCACGGCATCGACCGCCGTTGCCGAGATCGCAACGTTTCCGGTGACGACCGCGCCGTGCGCGGGCGCAGTGATCGTGGTCACGGGCGCCGTCGTATCGGGCGGCGGCGGCGGCACACCACCGCCGGCGTTGAACACCGCGGTGCCGGCGTTCACCCTTCCCCAGCCGTACTTCGTGTCGTAGCCCGCCGTTCCCAGATCATCGGCGCTCTGCTCGAGAATTAGTTCGGCTGCCTGGGGCGTGAGGGCGGGATTGACGGCGAAGATGAGCGCCACCACGCCCGCTGCGACCGGCGCTGAGAACGAAGTTCCCGAAACCGCTCCGTAGCCCCCCCCGTTGGTCGTCGCCCAGATGCCGGACCCCGGCGCGGAAACGTCGACGTAGCTCCCGAAGCTCGACCAGGAGGCGATCACGTCGTTGCTTCCGGTGGCCGAGACGGAGAGGATGTTCGAGTTCTCCGGCATGCCGTCATCCGTCCCGTAGTTGCCCGCCGACGCGGTGACGATCCCCCCCTTGCTCCTGAAATACTGGGCCGCGGCGCCGATGGACGACGACGAATGCATTCCCGCGAAGGAGAGGTTCGCGACCCTGGCGCCGTTGTCCGCCGCCCACGTGAGACCGCTCACGATCGCCGAGGAGACGCCCCAGCCGTTCGCGTTGGTGACGCGAATGGGCATGATGGGATTGGCGTAGGCCACGCCCACCACGCCGAGCCCGTTGTTCCCGATGGCGGCCGCGCTTCCGGCAACGCTCGTGCCGTGGCCCGTCAGGTCGGTCGTGTTCGAGTTGTTCTCGTAGGTATTCCGTCCCGGAACCAGCTTCGACGCCAGATCGGGGTGCGTCGGGTCGACGCCGCTGTCGAGAATGGCGATCGGCGTGCTGGCCGATCCCTGGGTCGTGTTCCACGCGGTGAAGAGATCCATCACGCCGAGGTGCCAGGCGTTCGCGACGTTGGGATCGTTGGGCACGAATGTGGGTTCGAGCAGCGCATCGGGTTCGACGAACTTGAACCGCTTGCTGCGCGCGAGCAACGCCCGGGCCGAAGGTCCGTGTCCCTTCGGCATCTCGACGACCAGGATCCCGATCTGATCGCTGCGCCCGACAACACGGCCGCCCTGCCCGTTGATCTCCCCCTGCACGTCGGCCGCCAGCGCGCCGGGACGGACCTGCAGGATCAGCCGATCGGGAATCTCCACGCGCTGTCTCGCCTCGACGGAGACCGGAAACGCGAAGGGAGCGACGCCCAGGAAGAGCGCGCAGACGACGAGGCGAACCAGGACAGCGGTGTGCGTGCGGCGTGATCTCGGGTGCATTCCCTCTCCTGTCCCATCCCGGCGACTGCCGGGCGCGCTCGCGTAGCGCGGGAGCTATGGGTTTCCGGACGAAAGTCAGGAAAGGGTTGTGCAACCGGCGTGCCGTGAGGGGGAACCCCGTCGTCGGTCTTGCAGCGGTTTCGCAGAGGCGCGGATTTGAAGGGAAAAAGGGCCGGCGCGGATAAACATCGCCGGACAGGGCGGCGAGAAGGCCCCGCGGCGACGCTGATTTCTGTAATCCGGCGTCACAATTTCGTAACTGCGCCGGCGCCCTCGCACCGGCGCATTGCGGTGTCACTGGAGGCGGCGCCGTCCCGGGGGGCAGCGCGCCGCGATACTGCACGGCGCGGCGCTTTTCAGCTTTACAGGGAAGGGAACACTGCTAGGATGGATGACACCGGACTCCTCGCCTCCTCGACTGGTACCAATCTTGCACCGATTTTCGAAGCGCTACGCGGCCGTCCCGGGATCGCCGCGCGCGACGCGTCGTCGCGTTGATCCCCGCTGCGTCGTTCCCTGCTGGCGCAAACTTGCGCGCCCGGACCGATCATGAAAACCCGAGAGTTCACTCGCAACAACGCCGGGGAGATCCTCGGTGACGATCCATTCGATCGCAGCGGGGGGATGAACGCCTACGTGCGCGCGGCGCGGATCTACGCAGCGCCGGCGAGCGCTGCTGCCGTTGCGGCCGGGACCGCCGCACCCGCGGCCGCCGCTGAGGAAGCTGGCGCATTGCTCTCGCCGTCACCGGAAAGCGACGCTTCTCATGCGCCGCCGGTGCCCGCGCTCCGGCCGATCGTCCGCGCGGACGGATCGCTCAACATGGCAGGGCTCTGGGATCGGGGCCGTCACGCGCTGAAGCTTCGCAGCGGGCAAGAGGAAGGGCGGAAGCCCTGGGTCGAATCGCCGGTGCCGCCGCTGCAGCCCGACTACAAGCTCTTTCCCGTCAAGCGCCCGCGGCTGACCGAGACCCGCGTCGAGCGCATCGCCCGCCGGTTCGGGCTCGTGCCTCACGACCTCGAGCCCGAGATCGACGACTTTGGCCGCGACGCCGGCTACGAGGCGGCCGTCCAGCGCTTCTTCGAACTGATCTACCGGAAGTGGCTCCGTGTGGAGACCCGCGGTCTCGAACACGTCCCCTCCACGGGGCGGACGCTCCTGGTGTCGAACCATGCGAACTGGATGGTGCTCGACGCGGCGATGATCGAGGTGGCCGTGCAGACGGAGCATCCCGCCCGGCGCGAGGTGCGGGCGCTGGTGGATCGCTTCACGACGAAGATTCCCGGACTGAACGTTTTTTTCGCGCGCACGGGCCAGGTGTACGGATGCCCGGAGAACGCGCTCAGGCTGCTTCAGCGAGAGGAGGCGGTGCTGGTGTTTCCGGAAGGCGCGAAGGGGGCGCTGAAGCCCTTCCGGGAGCGGATGCGCGTCGGAACATTCACGCGCGGGTTTGCCCGCATCGCAATTCTGACGGGGACGCCCATCGTCCCGGTGGCGGTGCAGGGGTTCGAGGAGCTCCACCCGGTGCTGTTCAACCTGACCGGGCTCGCGCAACGGCTCGGCCTGCCCGATCTGCCGATCACGCCCACCTTCCCCTGGCTCGGCTTGCTGGGCCTCGTGCCGCCGCCCGTCAAGTGCTTCATCGACTTCGGGAAACCCATCTCGACAGCCGACTACCCGCCGGAGGCGGCGGAAGACGAGGAGATCGTCTCGCGGCTTGCTGAGAAGGTGCGGCTCATCGTGCAGGATCTGTACGAGCACCTGCGGGCGCAGCGGCGCTCGCGGCTCTCCGACTGAGAGTCGCGCCGCCCGATGGGGCGCGGTTCAGGCGCGGCGGAACGTTGCCGCGAGAGGGAAGTGGTCGCTCGGGTACCGCCCGCCGATGCCCGCCTCAATGCGCCGCACGACTACGGGCCTTAGTGGGCCGCTGAAGAAAATCCAGTCGATCCGTCCCACCTCGGTGAGGGCCTTTCCCGTGAAGTCGTGATAGGTGCCGTCCTCGTAGGGCGCGCCCGGGCCGCCGTTCGTCTCCTCCCAGGCGTCGAGGAGGGGCGGCGGTCCCTGCTTCATGCGGCGGTGGAGATCAAGCGAGGCGTCGGAGTTGAAATCCCCCACGACGATCGCGGGCGTCGTGTCCGCACCGCGGGGAGCCCGCCGTTCAAGGAAACCGAGAATGAGCTCGGCGCTTTCGCTGCGGGCCAGCAGCGAGTCGTGATCGAAATGAGTCGAGACGAAGAGTAGCGGCGATCGATCGGTGAGATCCACCATGCGCGCCCAGGCCGCGCATCGGGGGAAGGCCGCTTCCCAGTCGCGGCTGGGGCGGGCGGGGTCGAGGCCGAGCCAGAAAACGCCGTGCTCTTCCAGGCGGAACCGCTCGGGATTGTAGAGAATGGTGTTCAGGGGATCATCGGTGTGCGGAATGATCTGGCGCGCATGCTCCAGGAGGGGAACCCGACGAAGGACGGCCAGCCGGACGTCGAGAGCGGCCCGCTGGTTATAGGTGACCTCCTGCAGGCCCACGAGATCGGGACCTGCATCCTGGATCGTCGCGGCGACGCCGGCCTCGCGCTCCTCCCAGGCCGCGCCTTCCCGTTCGTCCCATTCGCCGAGGATGTTGAAGGTCACCACCTTGAACGGCTGCATTGCTCCCTTTTCTGCTCCCGGTCCCCTTGAGAGAGCGCCCCGAATTTACCTCAATCACGGCCTCGCGGGCAATGCGACTGCGCGTCGGGCCTGGGGCCGGCCCCCGCATGTCATTGCGAGGAGGGCCGGAGGCCCGACGAACCAGTCCCCCGGCGGCGGGGGCTGTCACAGGGCCGTGATAGCACGTAGTATCTTGGGGAATGCCGCGCCTGGCCGGGCGGCGCCCCGCTTTTCCGTTTTAGTGCTTTCCCTTCGAGGGCCGGGAGCCCCGCCACCCATGAACCGCACCCAGCGCCTGCTCGAACTCGTCTACTTCCTCATGGCCGGGGCACGCCCCGTGACCCTCGGCGAGCTGCGGGAGACCTTTCCCGACTACCAGGCCGAGAACGAGGAGTCTAGCCGGCGCAAGTTCGAGCGCGACAAGGACACGCTGCGCCAGCTCGGCATCGCCGTCGAGGTGGTCCGCGACGAGGAGACCGAGTCGTCCGCCTACCGCATCGACGCCGAGGAATCCTTCCTCCCACCGATCGATCTCGAGGAAGATGAGGTGCTGGCGCTCGCGCTCCTCTCGCGCGTCGCGCGGCAGATCGATCATTTCCCGCTCGCGCGGCAGACCGACGAGGCGCTGCGCAAGATCCTCTACGACCGGCAGGTCGATCCCGAGGAGGGAGCCGCCGGCGCGCCGTTTGTGCGAATGCCCGACGAGGCCTCCAATCCCGAGCAGCGCGAATGGCTGGCGCGCATCTACGACGGGATCGAACGCCGCAAGACGCTCCGGTGCCGCTACCACACGCTGCATAGCGACCGCGTCGCCGACCGCGCCATCAACCCTTACGGGCTCGTCTACCGATCGGGGCACTGGTCGGTCATCGGATGGTGCCACCTGCGGAAAGCCGAGCGGACTTTTCTGGTCGAGCGCTTCCGCGACGTGCAGGTGAACCCGCGCAACGCCTCCCGCCCCGACTTCGAGCTGCCGCAGGACTTCGATCTTCGCGGGCACCGCGTGCCGCCCCCCTGGCTCTGGGACGGCGGCGCTGCCCGGGCGGTGCAGATCGATTTCACGCCGACGGTGGCCTGGCAGATCGAGAAGAGCCATGAGGGGCTCGGCAAGTTCGAGTCGCTGCCGGGAGGCGGCGGTCGTCTTACCGTCTCGGCGTCGAACCCCGAGGCGCTCGTCGACTGGGTGCTCGCCTTCGGCCCCGAGGCCGTGATCGTCAAACCCGCGTCGCTGGTCCGCTCGCTCACCGGGCGCGTGCGCGGCGCGCTGGCGCTTCACGCCGGGGAGGATGCCCGATGAGCGCCTCCGCCCGAAAACCGCCAAGCCGCGAGCGCGCGGGCTCCCAGGAGGATCTCGAGCGCTTCCTTACGATGATCCCCTACCTCTACGAGAACGGCCGCGTGCCGATGGAGGAAGTCGCCGCGCGCTTTCACCTGGCGCCCGAGGAGGTCGTCGCGGCGATCGATCGCATTGCCACGCTCGGCGACGACGTCCTGGAGCCGCACCAGCTCATCGACGCATACATCGAGGACGGGTACGTGGGGATGGACATCGAGCCGGCCGTGAAGCGCCCGATCCGGCTCAGCGCGCGGCAGGCTTTCGCGCTCCTCGTGGGCGCCGATCTCCTCCGGGCGGAGGGGTACACCGTGAGCCCGGCGTTGGCCAAGGCGATCGACAAGGTGCGCGAAGCCACGAGCGCGGGGCAGCGCGGGCAGCTCGCCGATCTCGAGCGTGCGTTCGCGTTCCAGCGGGAGGGGATTTCGGAGATCTTCCGCACGGTCGAACGCGCGCGCGCGGAGCGTGAGCGGATAGAGATCGACTACCTCGCCGACGCGGGTGAAATGATCACGACCCGGCGCATCGATCCCTACCTGCTCTGGAATGTCGGCGGAGCCTGGTACTGCGCGGCCTGGTGCCACCTTCGCGGCGACACGCGCACCTTCCGCATCTCACGCGTGCGCGAGGCGCGGCCGACCGGTGAACGCTTCGAGATCAGTGAGCGCTTCGACGCCTCCCGCTACCGCGAGGGCCCGGTGTACGTGCCGGCCCCGGGCGATGTCACGGTGCGCGTTCGATTTTCACCGGAGATGGCGCGTTTCGTCGAGGCGCGATGCGCCGACGCGGAACTGGAGCGCGAACCTGGAGGCGCGCTGGTGGTCACGCGGCGGGCGCGCTCGGAAGCCTGGGTGGTCCGCTGGCTGCTCCCCTACGGGCCCGCGGCGGAGATTATCGAGCCCCTCTCAGCGCGCGAGGCGATGCGCCGGGTCTGCCAGCGCGTGCTTGCGCGCTACGAGAAGGGGCCTGATCGAGGGGCTTACGGGCGCCATGCGAATATCCTATCTTGACCGCCTCAAGAAAATGCTGACGAAGGGCAACCCCCCGCGGCCCAGCGGGGGAAGGCGGAGGGGCAAGAGCGTGCCGTCCAAGAAATCCAAGAGTACAGACGCCGCCAAGGCGGGCGCCCAGAAGGGCAACAGCCACAACCGGGCGCGCAAGCAGGGTTCAGGTGCGGCGCCGGCGGCAGGCGAGGGCAGCGGCGCGTACTTCTTCCGCGTGTGGGGACCGCCCAAGACCGCGCGGGTGAAGAAGATGGTCGCCAAGCTCTCCGACCGGAAGATCCCGCTCATGCGATGCGAGCGCGGCCTCGACGGCTATCCCCCCGACGTCTGCGACCGCACGGTCTGCCGCTGGTTCGTGCGCAACATGTACTACAACAACTGCGCCTGGGTCGGCTACGAGATGGGGAACCACACGCTCGAGGAAGTCGGCTTCATGCTCGGCGTCACCCGCGAACGCGTGCGCCAGATCGAGGCCAAGGCGCTCCGCAAGCTCCGCCACAAATCCCGCAGCCAGATGCTCCGCCCCTTCGCCGAGGATCGGAACGACCTGTAGCCAGCCGCCCCGCGGACGAGGGAGCAGGGCCATGCCGATTGCGACCATCGAAGAAGCCATCCAGGATATCCGCGCAGGGAAGATGATCGTCGTCATGGACGCGGAGGATCGCGAGAACGAAGGCGATCTCTGCATGGCGGCCGAGAAGTGCACTCCCGAGGCGATCGCCTTCATGGCGAAGTACGGACGCGGCCTCATCTGCCTCCCGATCACGGAAGACGCTGCCCGCCGGCTCGGCCTCGCCTACATGGCCTCCGAGAACACCGCCCCTCTCAGCACCGCTTTCACCACCTCCATCGACGCCAGGCGCGGCGTCACCACGGGGGTTTCGGCCGCCGACCGCTGCCGCACCATCCTCACCGCCATCGACGAGCAATCGGGTCCCGAGGATCTCAAGACGCCGGGCCATGTATTTCCGCTCATCGCGCGGCCGGGCGGCGTGCTGGCGCGGACGGGGCAGACCGAGGGGGGCGTCGATCTCTCGCGCCTGGCGGGGCTTCACCCCTCGAGCATCATCTGCGAGATCATGAACGAGGACGGCACGATGGCCCGGCTCGCCGACCTCGAGACCTTCGCCGAGGATCGGAACGACCTGTAGCCAGCCGCCCCGCGGACGAGGGAGCAGGGCCATGCCGATTGCGACCATCG
>JAUYMQ010000151.1 GCA_030698575.1 Deltaproteobacteria bacterium | reverse complement strand
CGGGCCGAGGGCCCAGCTGACAATGCGCGCAACGAGGGCGGTGGTCTTCCCCGTCCCCGCCCCGGCTTCGAGGGCGAGCGGTTTGTCGAAGATCCGCTGAGCCGCCTCGCGTGCCGCCTGGTCATCCAGCCGGGCCTGTTTCCAGTCTTGCTCGCTCACGGCTCACCTCCCTCGTCGGCCGCGGGTTCGCCGGCGTCGGTCTCATGGAGACGCCAGAGGGCTGCCATCGCCTCGGCCGCCTCGCGCGCAGTGCCGGAGGGGAGCGCCGCGGGGTCGAAGGCTTGCATCCACCCCTCGAGGCGCATCTCCGCGCCGGTGTCGCCGCGCAGGCAGGCCTGCCGGACGCCACAGTACCCGCACGCCTCCGGCTCCCCCTCCCGTCCGGGCGCGACGAGCCGGGGAAAGAAGGCGCCGGCGTCCCACGCCCGGAGGACGGCCTCGAGCGCATGCCGGAATGCCGCTTCGAGATCCGGATCACCCTTGGAGGCTTCGAAGACTTGGTGCGCTTTCTCCAGGTCGGGGTCGAGGAAGAGATAGCGGCCGTCCCCCGCATGCTCTCCCAGCCCCAGGGTGTAGGCCACGGCCTGGAGGCTCTTGCCGCGACGGATTGCCGCGAGGAAGTCCCGGCGCTGGGTGGCTTCCTTCTTGGTCTTGATGAACGGCTTGCCGGTCTTGTAATCCGTGAGCCTGATGCGCCCTCCCGCGAGATCGACGCGGTCGGCACGGAAGCCGAGCGTTCGGCTTCGGCCGAGCCGGTCCGCGACGACGGCTTTGCCGGAGATCTCGGCGCCGAGCACCTGCAACGCGCCATCCGTCCAGTCGAGCGCCCCGGCCCTCTCGACGTAGCCACGCGCGCGCGCGGCGAGAATGGGCGCCAGCCCCGCGTGGCCGATGCCTTCCGCCAGGAGCGCCTCTCGCGCGGCGGCCAGAAGAATTTCTTCCAGCGCCCCGGCTTCGGGCCAGGCGACGGAGACGGGGCCGCGCGCGATCGCGGCCGCGAGATCGGCCCGGGCCTCGCCGAGTGCGGGGCGGGTGATGCGCTCGAGCGCCCCGTGCACGACCTTCCCCACGAGAAGGATGTCGATCTCCGGGATCGCGCCCGGTGCGTCGGGAGGCGACTCGATGCGGAGGATCTCCGTGAGCAGCGCCTGCCAGGGGCACAGCGCCAGCTGCTCGACGTTCGTGACGTAGGGGGTCTCCACGCGAAAGTCCGTCTTCGCGATACGCGCGCCGACGAAGCCGTGGTAGGGGCCGAGGGACGCTCGCGCCGGGGATCCGTAGGGGGGATCGAGTTCGGCAAGGACCGCCAGCCGGGCGGTGGCGAGCGCGCCGGGATCGACTGGGAGAGGGGCCTCTCCGTTCTCCGCGGCCGCTGCCTTCACCGCCTCGACGAAGGCGCCCTTGAAGCGCGCGCGTCCGCCGTGAAGTCCCGCGAGCAGCGCGTGCTCGTGCGCGGGCCGAGCCACGCGGGGTTCTTCCGGGGGAACCAGTGCCTGCAGTGACGGCGCCTCGACTAGGGGGAGGTCGGGATCGGCCCAGCGCAGGCGCTCGACGAAGGGCGAAGGCGTGCGCGCCTTTCCCTCGTCGGTCACCCGTTCCCAGGAGAGCGTGGCGGCCTGCGCCGCCGAGAGGAGCGTGGCGAAGAGGTAGCGCTCCTCGTCGAAACCCCGCGCCTTAATCGGAAGGCTCGGCAGCAGCGCCAGCATCTCGCTCCGCAGGCGATCCGGGAGGAGTGGGTCCTCGAGGACGATGCGCGGGAAGACGTCCCGGTTCATGCCGAGAAGGAAGAGATGATCGAAGGTGCGCGCCCGCGCCTCGACCACCGTGAGGAGCTGGACGCCGGCGCCCTCTCCTCCGACGGGCTCGGCGGGCGCGCGCTCGAACTCGAGCCGGAGGAGCAGCGCGAAGTCCTCGCGCGAGGCGGGGAAGGCGCGGGGAAGGGATCCCGCTTGCTCGTCAATCCGCTCGAGGAGGCGGGCGCCGGCGTCGTCGTCGGCTCCGCCGAAGCGAAGCGTCTCCGCGAGCAGCCCTTTGAGCCAGGCGAAGTGATCCGTCAAGGGAGCGTGCTCGGGCCAGGCTTCGAGGGCTTTGCAGAGCGAAGCCGCCGATCGCGCGGCGGCGCGCAGAATCGCCGTGGAGAGCGTCCGCCGCGGCGCGAAGCGCGCGGGCTCGCCGTCCTCCGTGTCGTTGCCCAGCGCCAGACCGCGGCGCACGGGCAGGGGCACGCTGCTTCCTTCGAGCGAGAGCGCTTCGAGATCGAGTTCGGCGGCGTCGGCCACGCGCGCCACCCCCTGGGCGTGGAGCGCGAGGCGGAGATCCCCACGCCTGGCGTCCGTCAGCGACGGGAGCGCGCTCTCGCCCGAGGCGCCGGCGAGGACGCGGGGGCCGGCGGTGTCGAGCCAGCGATCCACGGGCGCATCGGCGCGCCGCTCGAGAACCGCGAGAAGTGCTCGGGCGCGGTGCTCGACCGGGCCGGGCGATCCGGCGGCGCCGAGCCCCGAGAAGGGGATTCCGAGTCGCGAGAAGTGCGTGCGGATGGGAACGCGATAGCCGTCGATCTGCCGGGACACGAGCGCGATTCCCTCGGGCCGCGCCTGATCGTCAAGGAGTTTCCGGACGCGCAATCCGACCGCGCGGGTTTCCACGTGCGCGCCCGGCGCATTCAGAAGGTCGATCCGGACGGCCGGCTCTCCTGCGGCCGGCGGCTCAGCGGGCGCCTCGGTGATCGGCGCGATGAGCGCGAGATTTCCCCGAAATCGGTCGGTAAAGGCGGTGCCGGCATCGGGGCGGCCGGCCGCGCACGGATCGGGGGGATGATCGAGGATGATCTGGGCCGCCTGGTTCCTGAGCAGCGCCTCGATGAGCCGCGTGGCCCCTCCTGTCGCGTCGGCGAAGCCGTGGACAAGAACGGCGCGCGCGGGAAGCGCCTGCTGGGGATTGCGCTCGAGCGCCTCGGCCGCGCTAGCGAAACGCAGGGAGGCCCTCCCGAGGCCGTGCGTTCGCATCACCTTCAGGCTTCGCGCGGCGACGCGCAGGATCGCCAGCGCACGCGCACGCTCGCCCGAAGGTGTTCCCTCGCCGCCGAGCAGCGCCGCCAGCG
>JAUYMQ010000143.1 GCA_030698575.1 Deltaproteobacteria bacterium | reverse complement strand
CCCACGTTGATCACCTGCCCCTTCACCTCGCGCAGATCGGCCTGCAGCGCCAGATCGACTGCCCGCGCGCAGTCGTCCACGAACACCCAGTCGCGCGAACTCGAGCCATCCCCATGCATCGGGAGCCGAAGGTTCCGCAGGGCGCGCGTGATGAAGCACGGAATGAGCTTCTCGACGTGCTGGCGAGGACCGTAGTTGTTGAATGGCCTGAGAATGATGATCGGGGTATCGAAGGTGATGTGGTAGGAGTAGGCCAGTCGGTCCGCGCCTGTCTTCGCGCTCGCGTAGGGACTGCGCGGGTTCAGGGGGTGTTCCTCCGTCATGGGCTCGGTCTCTGCCGTTCCATAGACCTCGGAGGTCGAGATCTGGATGAACCGCTCGACGGGGTTGCGCCGGACGGCATCGAGCAGGATCTGCGTGCCCTTCACGTCCGTGTCGACGAAGTCGTCCGTGTTATAGATCGAGTTGTCGACGTGGGTCTCGGCGGCGAAGTGGACGATCTGGTCAACCTGCGAGACGAAGCGCTCGACCGTGGGACGGTCGCACACGTTTCCCTTCCAGAAGAAGAAGTTTCTCGAACGGAAGGTCTCGTCCTCGAAGTTCGAGAGGTTTCCGGCATAGGTCAGATCGTCCAGAACAAAGATCTGGTCTTCCGGATGCGTTTTCAGCATGTGCCGGATGAAGTTGCTGCCGATGAAGCCGGCCCCGCCCGTAACAAGGATCCTTCTCATTGTTGCACTCCTTCTAGCGCTTCTCCCGCAGGCGCGCCCGGACCGCCCCGCGATCCGCGTGAATCCGCTCGAGCGCGCCCACCAATATGTTCACTTCCAAATCGGTCATGTCCGAGTAGATCGGAAAACACAGCACCCGTTCCGCCACCCGCTCCGTTTCGGCCAGATCATCCTGAGCCGCCTCCCCCCTGTAACAGCTCATGGTATGAAGCGCCGGGTGGAAGTACTTTCGTGTCATCACGTTCTCGGCGGTCATCGCAGCGTGGAGCTCGTCCCGGGCAAGCCCGAAGGCCGTGGCATCGACCAGGACTGCGAAGTTCTGGTGGGTCGACTCGCAGCTCTCGGGAATCCGCTGCAGCGTGAGCCCGGCGAGCTTTCCGATCCGCTCCCGCAGGAGCACACCCACCCGCCGCCTCTGGGCCAGCCGCTCGGTGAAGGTCTCGAGGACCGTCAGGCCAATGATCGCGAACAGCTCCGACATCTTCGCGTTCAGACCCGCATCGGCACAATCGCCTGATTTATCCAGGCCGAAATTGCGCCCGGCCTTCACCAGATCGAGCCATGCGGGATCGGCCGTGGTGACGGCGCCGCCCTCCCCCACGCCGAGAATTTTGGTGGCGTGGAAGCTGAACACCTCGCCCTGGCCCAGGCCGCCGACCGCGCGCCCGCGGTAGGTGGCGCCGAAGGCGTGGGCCGCGTCGAAGAGTAGCGGCACCCCTGCGCGCCGGGCGACCTCCGACAGCGCGTCGACATCGCAGGGAACCCCGAAGACATGGACCCCCATGATCGCAACGGTGTCGGGTCCGCACGCCCGCGCGGCCGCTTCCGGACTGAGATTCCACGTCTCAGGATCGATATCCGCGAAACGCACCGCCATGCCGCACCAGCGCGCTGCGTGGGCCGTAGCGGGAAAGGTGAAGCTCGGCATCACCACTTCGCCCCCGCGGCCGAGCGCCTTCAGCAGCAGCATGAGCCCCAGGGTCCCGTTCGCCACGGCGGCGGCGGGCGTATCTACGTGCTCCGAGATCACTTGCTCGAAGCGCCGCACGAACCGGCTGTTGTTCGTGATCTTTCCGTTCTCCAGGACCTCGCTGAAGGCGTCCCGGAGCTTCTCCAGTGGCGGCAGGCCGGGCCTGACGATGTCAATCAGCTCCCGAAAGGCCGGCTTGCCTCCCAGAATGGCGGGGCGCTCGTGCATCTTGCCTCTCTCGGCTCGCTCCCAGGCTGAGTAACCGGCACCCGCGGGTTCAGAGCAGCGCCGGTCGCAGGGCCGGCTCAGTAGCCGACCGAATAATCACGGTACAGGTCGCGCTTGGGTGTGCCGGGTTCGCGGCCGCCGAGGAAGTCATGAACAAAATTGGCGGCGCGGAACCCCATGTCAATTGAATGGTCGGTGTTCGTGTAGGAGAAGATGCCCTGGCGCCCGTAGGTGAGCACGTTGTCGAAGCCGTCCAGGTAGCCCAAGATCGCGTTCATCCTCGCCTCGAAACCGACTTCGTAGATCGGATAGGCGTATCGGAGACACCGGCTGAAGTAGTCGTAGACGTGGCTGCCCTCGAGAAGGCCCGCCTCCTCGAGGGGACCGATGATCTTCGAGTAGATCGTCGCGTCGGTCGCCGACCAGGTCTCGTCCTCCGCGTCGCAGGTCACCTCCACGCAGAGCGCCGTTTTTCCCGCCGGAACCATTTCGGAGCTGAACACGCGGATCTCGTAGATCCGGTTGAAGATGACCTCCGGGTTCGAGAAGTAAATCCACGGGGTGCCTGAAATCTGCTCGCGGTCCACGAGCAGATACATGAGCCGGGCCGATCGGTAGTGCACGCCCTCGGCGGCGCCGAGCACCGCCTCAGGCGGGGCCGGATCGAACAGCGGGATCAGCTCACGGACGGGAATGGTCGAGAGGAGGAAATCGCAGGGCAGCTCCTCCGGCTGCCCGCCGCGCCTCAGCTTCACGCTGCGTATTTTGCCTCCCTCGGTCTTCACGCCCAGGATCTCCACCTCGGTCCAGATCTTCCCCCCGTTCGAGACGACCTCCTCGGTGAGACGGTCGCTGATCTGCCCGATCCCCTTGCGTGGGTAGTAGGAAATATCCGCATAGGGGTTGTGGCGGTGGCTTCCGCCACGCTTGCCCAGGAACGTTCGCTGGATCAGGTCCCAGAGGTGGAGCACCGGGATCCGCTGCGACGCGAAGGAGCCGGCAAGCTGGCTGGGATCACGCCCCCAAACCTTCTTGGTGTAGGGCCCGAAGTAGATGTTGTAGAGCGTTCTACCGAAACGGCTGGTAACCCAGGACTCGAAGCTATCCTGCTCCTTACTCCGGAACAAACGATGGCGCAGGCGTGTCAGCGCGAACTCGATGACGCACCAGGCCCCCAGAAGCGGGTTGACCGAGGTGAAGACGTCGGCCCCCCGCAAGGGGTAC
>JAUYMQ010000140.1 GCA_030698575.1 Deltaproteobacteria bacterium | reverse complement strand
TCGGGCGACGGCGACTTCGGCCTCCTCGTTCTGCTGGCGCTTCGGGAGGCCCAAGACCTGCGGGGTCTGCCGGTTGTCATGCTTACCGAGCGAGCGGAACTGCGCGACAAAGCCAGCGCGGCGGACGGTTTTCTCCCAAAGAAGGATATCGAGGGTAACGGTGCAACAGAACTTGACCGTCGCGTCTGGCGCCACGCACTCCTCGATGACGACCGCCCCGAAGGGGATCGACTTGTGGGAAAGTCCGTGCCGCTCCTTGAGGCGCTGCGAGAGACGCGTGTGAAGGCCCTCGATAGGTTCCGCAACATCGCGATGTTTGGTGAGACCGGGACGGGCAAGGAGGAGTTGGCGCGCTATCTCCATCACTGGGCGCGAAGGGATGGGTTGCCGATCAAATGGACCGCTGAGGAGAGAGACGCCGGGGTCGTAAAGATCGAATTGTACGGCACATGGGGAGGGGGACATAATACGGCCCCCAACTCGCAACCAGGGAAGGTCGAGCAGGCACACAAAGGCACTTTATTGATTGACGAGTTCGCGGACCTCACCCCGCCGCTTCAGGGACTCCTGATCGATCTCCGCCGCCGCGACAAACAGGGCATGCGCACGATCAGCCGCACGGGGAACATGCCGACCCGAGACACCAAGAACGAAACGGTGAAGCAAGCCATGGAATCCGTGATCGGTGAATTGGAGGAGGAGCGGAAGGGGGGAAGGGATGTTCCGACCGGGCGAATCAAGGTGGACCTACTGCTCGTCAGCGCCACCAATATCGATCTTTGGGACGAGGAGGAGCGGAAGAGACGCAGGTTTCGCGTAGACCTGTTGAACGATGTGGGCCCGCGCATCGTGGCGCCGTCCCTGAATGAGACCCGGGAAGACATTCCGCTGCTCTTCCGCGAGCGCGTCAGGCAGGCCAGAGAGCGCCAAGCCGCCTCGCGCCCAGTGGATGTCGGGAGCGGCGTCGATGATTATCTGAGGTCTGTCGACTGGAAGAACAAGAATGTTGTAGTACTACATCACATTGCGGATGGCGCTGTCTCCACGCTCGGCCCTGATTTCGACATCGTGGAGTTGGGCCACGTCATGTCGGCGGCCCAAAGCCTAGGGGTCGAGGAAGTCCAGCGAGGCGTCGGCCGGGTTGTGTCACCTCCGGCTGGAGTCCGGCAGACGGGAGCGAGAACCGCAACACCGCTTGGCGAACCTCCAATAAGCAAGTCCCCCGCGGCCACGCGGAGGGATGCGCTCGACGATAACGTCCTCCCCAGTGCTCGCGGCAGCGACGTCTGCGCTCGTTCCAGCGGGATTACGACGCCTTCAGAACTTCAGTCGGGAGGCGCGGAAAGTTCGCCGGCTACACTGGAACAGTTTATCGACAAGATGCTCGAGTTGGTGATCCCTGCGGAGCAAGCCGTGCTCAAGGGTGCCCTTCCGCGCCTGCAGGAGGCCTACGCTCGCCTGGTGCTTCGGATGCTCGGCGCGGCACTCCGTGCGAGGGAGCAGAGCTCGGGCGAGTCGACCCTCGAGGCGGTGCGCCTGCTCCTTGACCGGAAAGAGTTGAGGCCGGGGAAGGGAGGCGATGCGACCAAGGCCTACGACGTGGTGAAGTGGCTCGTGCGCATGGCCGATACCAGCTTCCATCGGCGCGCTGCGCGTGATTGCCCAGTGCTCTCCGACGATGAACTGGTCAAGGAACACGTCAAGAAGGCGTTAGAGAGGTAACACTCGATGGGTGAGGCAGCCAAGGTGCTTCGGAGGCTACTAGACCCGAGCGGTGCGTGTGTATTCGATTACGCAGACTTTCGCGACTTCGATGCTCTCTGGGCTTCCCTGGATGACGGCTGTGTGGACCTTGCGAGCAAGCTCGTGGTTATCTGCTGGTCGGGAACGGCGGCAGACCCTTCCGTCGCTCCCATAGCCACCGGGCCTCATATCACGCCTCTGGACTGGGCAGCATGCGCGGCTGCGAAACGCATCGATGTGCAGGTGACGGTCGTCGACCTAGATCCACGGAAACACTTAAAAAGCCCGGCCGCCGCGCTCTATTCGCAGCTCGATCGGTCCAGTTTCCCTTGGCTTCGCATTATTCAACCTGCTGACCTGGCGGTACGATCGCGCGACGAGCTTCAGGTCTTGTTCTCTAGTTGCGACCGCTCGACGATGGATTCCTCGCCGAGCGACTTCCTCGCGCTTCGGCGTGCTGTGCTCACGGCCCCGCACCCGTCAAGCGATCGCCACGCGATCACGAACCTCATCGGTCCGATGGTGCTCCTGTCTCGGCGTCACGAAGACGTTGCTGGTCATTCAAAAGCGCTCTGGCACCTCCTGGAGGCAGCCGGACTCATACCACCTGGAAATGAAAAGCCGTCCGCAGGCGCCGCTAAGGACCTCGACGGACTGCGGGAACTCGCGCCCGTGCGAGTCGTCCTCCTCGATGATCAGTGGCATCATGGCTGGGCCGAATGGGTTGGTCGTTGCCTAGGTCTGCCGTGGGACAATGGCGGCGCTGACCGAATTCGCGCCGCTGCCTCAGGCGACCCGGGCTGCTTGCTCGGTAGCCCAGACAGCGGGGTGAGCCTCTGGGTGTCGGGGACCCCCGACTGGCTTCTTGACCGCCTGACCAAGGCACTTGAAACGTCCAACGCGGATCCGTCCACAACCGTGCCAAAGGACGCCCGATTTCGGCTACGCCTGACGGGCGAATCAGCAGGCACCAGCGAGATCCTTCTTCTCGACCTGCGCCTTTTCCCGCCCGATGGTGCTGCCGCTAAAGCATTCATTAGCAGCGCCATGCCACTGGTGAAACGATTTCTTGCTACCGACACCCCCCAAAGCCCCTCCCTGCCGTGGCCCGGGTTCATACCAAGCGAGGTATCACGGCTCGAGCGATGGGCCGCTTGGGCGGGACTCCTGCGTGCTGTCGTCTACAGTCGTCGGCACGGGACAGGCCCCTCTTCGTCCTGCGAGGTCGCTTGCGGGGTTGGGCCGGTGTCGAGGGGCGATGCGAACCTGTGGAGAGAGACGATCGAGGTCGGTGGTCACCTATTTGTCCCGATCGGAGAAACAGGGGACTCACGCATTGATGTGAGTGTCGGTGAGGTGATTGAATTCCAGGTCAGTGGCGTGGTCGTAGAGCGCCGCGCCGGGAAGCAGAGCTTAGGTTGGGCGAATGCACGCGCCCTGAAGAAGACAACGGAACCGCCAACTCCGCTCTCGGATGTTCTTCGGTATGGGGACGCCAACGACCCGTCGGCCGCACTGACAGTGCTCCCAAGGCTTACGGCTCTTGCCGACATGTCTCTTCCGATCGTTCTCTTCTCCTCAACGGGCCGCCGAGACATCGTCGCGAAACTGGACGGCTACGAGAGCGTGGTGACCCGCTTCTCGAAGCCCCGGTTCTTCGGTGATGCGTCGAACGTCGCTGAGGAAACGGATCGGGCTTTCGCCGAGGCACTCACGGAAGCGGCTGTTCTTCTCCGCGGGAGGAGGTCCATCAGCTCTGCAACCGGCGTACCTACGACCACTCATGTTCGACGAACAGTCGGCACTGGATACCGGCACGCGTCCCTTTACCTGGACGAATCAGGTGACGCGGGGCAGGTGCCGTTCACGGTTGGCGGCATCCTCGCGTTGTTCCCTGATTCGTCGATGGAACAGACCTTCGACAAAAAGCTCAAAGATTGCAAGATACACTGGGGGCCCGGTGGGCTAGGCAAGTACAAAGACACGAGTCCTGAGTCCTTAGAAGTCTACGGGACGAAGATAATTAATGAAGCATCAGATTCTGGCGTGGCGCTGCGAGCCATTGCATTGACCGTGCTTGATCCGGAAGGGGCAGTCGCCACGCGTATCGGAAGGACTTCAACAACCGCGCGGAGCCTGGATAGGCTGCATCGGACGCTGTTCAGAACCGCGATCGAAATTGCTTTGTTCCACGTGATCGTGGACGAGGAGATAGACAAGAACTGGACCTTCGGTGTATGCACAGACGTCCGAAATCGGCCAGCACGGCTATTCGCAGAGGCGCAGCTCCGTGAACTGCGCGACCAGTTTGGGCTGTACCCGGAAGTATTCGCGCCGAATCAGCGCGGGTGGAAGGCGGCCGGGACTCTGTTGACGCTTTTCTCTGGGTCACGAGAAGACAGACTAAGTCTCTATACCGTGCTCGCGGATTTCTTAAAACGTGGTTTCCCGCTACCCGCTGCCCCGAACTCCCAGCTCATTCGTTTTCATGAAGCCGTGGATGGCCTTCTGGAAGGAACAGCTACCGCTAAAGCAGTGAGCGATTTGTTGGACGAGTTGCTGAGAAAAGAAAGTAGAATTGGGTTCATCGGAAGCGATGAGGTTCTCCCACTGGTTGAGGATCTCTTGAACGGGTATGAAGGTGCCGAACGGCTCCAACACGTACGCATAACTGAAGCACGCGCGTGTCACCTGCCGGAAGGCAATAAATCAGCGCTCTCGGCGACGAATCGGAGCCTGAACTTCTTCGCCGATTGGCTGGCTGGGGCGGTCCGAGATAGCCACAAGAACGCGGGGATCGCATTGCCGCAATGGGCGATGGACCTGCTCGATGACGGCGGTTGCAACGATATTTACGACACCGG
>JAUYMQ010000415.1 GCA_030698575.1 Deltaproteobacteria bacterium | reverse complement strand
GGCGGGCACAACGTGCTCGAGCCCGCCCGGCACGGGAAGCCCGTTCTCTTCGGCCCGCACACGCAGAACTTCCGGCTCGAAGCCGAGTGCCTTCTGAAAGCGGGTGCCGCCCGGCGCGTCGGCGATGCAGCCGGGCTGGGCGAGGCTCTTGCGGAACTTCTGGCCGATCCGGCGCGATCCGAAGCCATGGGCCGGGCCGGACGCGATGCCATCAATCGGAGCCAGGGGGCCGTCGAGCGCACGCTTGGGCTTCTCGCGCCCCACCTTGCCGGCGGGCGCGCGCGGGCTGAGCCGGTCCCGGCCCATGCTTGAACCCCTGGCGCGCCGCGTTTGGGATCCCGGCGCGAGCGCAGGTCCGGCGCTCCTGAGCCTGTGCCTCGCCCCGCTCGGGTCCGCTTACGAGATCGCCTGGCGGCTGCGGGAGAAGATCCTCCGGCGCCCGGCGCAGCTCCCCGTACCGGTACTCTCGATCGGCGCCCTCACGGTGGGCGGAACGGGAAAGACGCCGGTGGCCGCGGAGGTGGCGCGCACGCTCATGGCGGCCGGTGTGCGGGTGGCGCTTCTTTCGCGCGGCTACGGCCGCGCCGGCGCCGGGAAACTTCTCGTGGCGAGTGACGGCGAGGGCAACCTGGCGGACGCCTCGGAGGCGGGAGACGAGCCGGCCATGCTTGCGCGGGCGCTGCCCGGGCTGGTGGCGATCGTCTGCGCCGACCGGGCGCGGGCCGGGGCGCTGGCGGTCTCGCGCTACGGCGCGGGCGCGCTGGTGCTCGACGACGGCTTCCAGAACCGGCGCGTGGCGAAGGATCTCGACATCGTCACGGTGAACGGCCGCCGCCCCTTCGGCAACGGCCGGATGTTGCCGGCGGGACCGCTGCGGATGCCGGCCTCGGCCCTCTCGAAGGCCGGCCTCGTGATCGTCACGAAGCTTGCGAGTGAGGATGATCCCGCCCCGGTCCGTGCGATGCTGGGCGCGATGGCGCCCGGTGCGCCGGTGCTCGAGGCGCGCACGGTGCCGGTGGCGTTCCGCGATCTATCGACCGACAAGCCGCTTCCACTCGACGCCATGCGGCGCCGGCGGGTGGCCGCGATGTGCGCACTGGCGGAGCCGGAGCACTTCGTCGAAGGGCTCGAAGAGCAGGGGTTCGAGGTGGCAGGACGGTTTTTCTTCCCCGATCATTACCGGTACGGTCCGGCGGACATCGCCTCGGTTCGCGACCGCGCGCATGCGATCGAGGCCATCGTGACGACCGAGAAGGACGCCGTGAAGATCGATCCGGAATGGCTCGGCGGCGGGCCGCCACTGCTCGCCCTCTCGGTGCGGACGGAATTCGACGATCGTGAAGCCTTCGAACGTGCCGTCCGGCGGGCGGCGGGGATAGCAAAATGAGCGAGAAGCGACGCCGCAAGAAGAAAAAAAAGGAACCTTCGAAGCTCGTGCTGTGGCTGGGCTATGCCGGCGTGCGCGTGACGCTTGGGCTGCTGCGGCTGCTCCCTTTCCGCGCGGCCCGCTCGCTCTGCCTGACCGTGGCGCGGCTCGCCTTTCGCCTGGATCGCCGGCACCGGGAGATAGCGCTGCAGAACCTCCGCGTGGCCTTCCCCGAGAAGGACGAAGCCTGGCGCTGGAAGACCGCGCGAGGAAGCTTCGAGAATCTGGGCCTGGTCGCGGCCGAGGTCTCGCACCTCCACCTCTGGACGAAGGAGAATATTGACGACCATGTCACCTTCGAGAACTTCGATATCTACGAGAAGGTGAAGGAGCGCAAGCGCGGCTGCTTCGTCGTGACGGGCCACTTCGGCAACTGGGAGCTGGCCGGTCATACGCACGCCCTGACGGGGCGCCACTTCAACGCCGTCGTCAGGCCGCTGGACAACCCGCTCCTCGACGATCACCTCGAGGCCATGCGCACCTCCACCGGCAACCACATCATCGACAAGAAGCACGGGGGCGTGAAGGCCATGATCGCGGTGCTCAGGCGGAACGAAGACATCGGGATCCTGGTGGATCAGTACTCTCGGCGCTCGAAGGGCGTGTTCGTGCCGCTCTTCGGCGTCGAGGCCTCGAGCACGGCGGGCGTGGCGGTCATGGCGCTCCGCACGCGCACGCCGCTCGTGCCGGCCTTCTCGCTTCGCGAGCCCGGCGAGATGCGCTTCCGGATCCTCATCTTTCCAGAGATCGAGCTGCCGGACACGGGCGACCGGAAGGAGGACATCCGCGAGACCACCGCGCGCATCAACCGGGCGCTCGAAGAGGTCATTCGCATTCGACCCGACCACTGGCTCTGGGCCCACCGCCGCTGGAAGAACAGCCCCGACATCGAAGGGAATCTCTATGAGGGCGGGCACGTCATCCGGCGCAACGGCGCGCCGGCGGCGGAGGAGGCGGCCTGATGGGGCGGGTGGGCGTGTTCGTCGATCGCGACGGGACGCTGAACGAGGAAGCGGGCTACCTCAATCACGTCGACCGTCTCGTTCTGTTGCCCCGATCCGGTGAAGCCCTCCGGCTGCTGAACGAGGCGGGTTTCGTGACCATTCTCATCTCGAACCAGTCCGGCGTGGCGCGCGGCTACTTTCCCGAGAGCCTCGTCGGGGAAGTCCACGAGAGGCTCCGGCGGATGCTTGCGGAGGAGGGTGCGCGCCTCGACGCGATCTACTATTGTCCCCATCACCCCGACTTCGGGCCGCCGGAGCTGCGCAAGGCCTGCGACTGCCGGAAGCCGGCGACCGGCATGATCGATCGGGGGGTGGCGGAGTTCGATCTCGATCCCGGCCGCTCCTACGTGGTGGGGGACAAGCTGAGCGACGTGGCCTGCGCCCAAGCGGCAGGGGCCACCGGCATCCTGGTCCGGACCGGCTACGGGCGCGGCGAGCTTGAGAACCAGGGCGAGCACAAGCGCGTGTTTCCCGATCACGAGGCCGCCGATCTTCTCGACGCGGCCGCCTGGATTGTCGACCGGGAGCGGGCGCGGGGCACGCGCTAGCGAGGCGCGCCGCATGAGCCGGGACGGTTTGATCCAACAGACGAAAGGGACGCTGCCATGCAGGACGTGACCATCGGCGACATCACCATCGGAGAAGGGCGTCCATTGGCCGTCATTGCGGGTCCCTGTGTCATCGAGACCGAAAAACTCGCCCTCGAGGTCGCGGAGCACCTGAAGCGGCTCTCGGAGGATCTGCGCTTCCCGCTCATCTACAAGTCGTCCTTCGAGAAGGACAACCGCTCCTTCGAGACTCACTACCGCGGCCCCGGGCTCGAGAAGGGACTTGCTGTTCTCGCGAAGGTGAAGAAGGAGACGGGACTTCCGGTGACGAGCGACGTGCACCGCGAGAGCGACATCGACGCGGCCGCGGACGTCCTCGACGTCATCCAGATACCCGCCTACCTCTGCCAGCAGACGAGCTTGCTCCTCAAGGCAGGCGAGAGCGGCCAGGTCGTGAACGTGAAGAAGGGGCAGTTCCTGGCCCCCCATAACATCGAGAGCGCTGTCTCGAAGATCAAGAGCACGGGGAACACGCGCATTCTCGTCACCGAGCGCGGCTCGTCCTTCGGCTACAACCGGCTGGTTTCTGACATGTGCTCGATCCCGATCATGAAGGAAGCGGGCGGCTTCCCGGTCGTTTTCGACGCCACGCACATCGTGCGCCTCTACGGAATCCCCTCGAAGGATCCCAAGGGGGGGCTCCCGCAGTACGTCCCGACGCTCGTGCGCGCCGGGGTGGCGGCGGGCGCCAACGCGCTTTTCCTCGAGACTCATCCCGACCCGCCGGCGGCGCTCTGCGACGCGGCGAGCCAGGTGCGGCTGTCGCTCCTGCGCGAGGTTCTCGAGACCGCGTTCGAGATTGCGGCCGCGCTGCGAAAGCGAAACCTGGCGTAGAGGAACTTTCTCAAGGAGATCCTCTTTCAGGAGTTCTTTTTCAGGAGAGACATGGCCACCGTACTCGTTACCGGCGCCGCCGGCTTCATCGGCTCCCATCTGGCCGAGCGCCTGATCTCGGAGGGGCATCGCGTCCGCGGCGTGGACTGCTTCACGGACTATTACCCGCGCGCCGACAAGGAAGCCAACCTCGAGGGGCTGCGCCGTGACCCGCGTTTCGAGCTGCTCGAGGCCGATCTTTGCGACGCCGACGTGGGGGGGATGCTGCGTGAGGTGAGCTGCGTCTTCCACCAGGCGGCGCAGGCCGGGGTGCGCCGGAGCTGGGGGAAATACTTCGAGAGCTACGCCAGGAACAACGTGCTCGCCACGCAGCGGCTGCTCGAGGGGTGCCGCGAGGCTGGAACGGGCCGCGTGGTTTACGCGTCGTCCTCGTCGGTTTACGGCGACTCGAAGGAGATCCCCCTTCGCGAGGGCTCGCTTCCCCGGCCGGTTTCCCCGTACGGGGTGACGAAGCTTGCGGCCGAGCATCTTTGCGTGCTCTACACGGTGAACTACCGCATCCCGACCGTCTCGCTCCGCTACTTCACCGTCTACGGCCCCCGCCAGCGCCCGGACATGGCGTTTCACCTCTTCATCCGGGCCATGCTGGAAGGGCGTCCAGTCGAAATCTACGGGGACGGTGAGCAGACGCGGGACTTCACCTTCATCAGCGACGCCGTTGACGCCAACTTCCGCGCCATGACCAGCGGGGAGCCCGGCGGCGTCTACAACATCGGTGGCGGCTCGCGGACGAGCGTGAACGCGGTCCTCGATCAGCTGGAGGAAATCAGCGGACGCAAGGCGAGCCGGAGCTACAAGGACGCGCAGAAGGGCGACGTCCGCCACACTCTCGCCGACACGACCCGGGCCGAAAAAGACCTTGGCTTCGTGCGGCGGGTGCCGATCAAGGAAGGTTTGAAGCAGGAGCACCTCTGGCTCGAGGAGCGGCTGGCCTCGGGAAGCCATCGCTGAAAGGGAGAACCATGGCCATCGACAAGGAACTGCTGGAGATTCTCTGCTGCCCCCAGTGCAAGGGGGACATCCGCCTCACGGAGAACGAAGACGGCTTCATCTGCGAAGCGTGCAAGCTGAAGTACCCCATCAAGGATGGCATCCCCGTGATGCTCATCGACCAGGCGGAGAAGCTCTAGCCATGCCGGAATCGACTCGCCCCACCCTGCCCACGTTGCTCTCGCTCCTGCTTCTTCCGCTGCTCCTGGCTGCCTGCCACACCGCGAAGGGCGCAACGCCGCCCGACAAGCGGACCAGCATCATCCAGATGAAGGAGGATGCTCTCAAGACGCTGACGGAATCGGACCCCGCGCTCGCGGCCCGCGTGCGTTCGGCGGCGGGGTATGGAGTTTTCAGCGTCGTCAACACCGGCATCTTCATCGTCTCGACCGGGAACGGCTACGGGGTCGTGGTGAACAACCGCACCCGCGAGAAGACCTACCTGCGGATGGGGGAACTGGGCGGGGGGATCGGAATGGGCGTGAAGCAGATTCGCCAGATCTTCCTCTTCCTCGACGAGGGTTCGCTCGAGTCGTTCATCCAGCACGGGATCCAGCTCGGTGCCGACGCGGATGCCACCGCCAAGGCAAAGAAGAAGGGCATCGCGCTGGGAGGAATGGCCTCGGTCGGAAGCGGCGGCGGGGGCTTGGGCGCGGGCGGCGAGGCGGGGGGCGCGGAACGGGTTTCGGCGGGGAAGGGGATCGAGGTCTACGAGCTGACCAACTGGGGACTGTCGCTGCGGGCCAACCTGACCGGAACCAAGTATTACGACTACGCCCATCTGAATTGAAATCCCTTCACCGCGGAGCCGCCGCTCACGGCCCCTGGCCGAGGGCACGCTCGATCATGTTCTGGTAGTTGCGGACGCTCTTCACGTGCTCCACCGTGATCTCCCCACGCGCGAATCCGTACCTGAGCGTCTTCTGGTGCTCGTCCTCCGAAAGAAGGGGGAGGATCTCCTGAAGATCGGCCCAGCGGTTGGGGTTCTTGCCCATGCGGGACGCCAGGGTGTAAGCGTCCTTCATGTGCGCCACGCCGATGTTGTAGGCCGCAAGCGCGAACCACTCCCGATCAGGCCCCTTCACTGTTTTCGGAACCATGGCCCGCATTCGCGCCAGGTAACCGGCGCCCGCCTCGATGCTCTGCACCGGGTCGAAGGGATCGGTCACGCCATACAACCGGGCCGTTCCCGCCGCGAGCATCATCATGCCCGCCGTTCCCCGCGGCCCTTCCGCCGCCGGATTCCAGCCTGACTCCTGGTAAGCCAGCGCCGCCAGCAGCGTCCAGGGCAGATCGTGCTTGTCGGCGGCCGTTTCGAACAGCTTCCGGAATCCGGGAAGGACGTTCTCGACGTCCCCGCGGAAGCCCTGAATCTCGGAACCGGTCAGGCCCTCGACGAAGCCGTAGTAGCGGTCGAGCAGCGCGTCGAGCTGTCCGCTCTGCCGGAAGCGATCGAGCCAGGTGATGATCCGGGACTCCAGGGCCGCGCTGCCAGGCCCGAGCGCCCAGGCCAGTGGTTCGGGTCCGCCGAGATCGAAGGCCACCTTCAGTCCGGGACGGTGGCGACGCTCGAGAGCCACGAGCGCGGAGCTAGCCAGCGTGCAGTCCCACTTGCCCCGAGATACCGCCGCGAGCAGCGCCGCCGCGCCGGCCCCCTCCGGGCTTTCCCACGCGAGGGCCGGAAGGGCTTGCCGGAGCTGCGCGAGCGTACGTTCTTCGCCGCTTCCGGCAGGAACGACCAGCGTGCGGCTGGGCAGATCCATCACGCCGCTCGGAGCCCTGCGGCCGCGGCCGCAGACCACTTGCAGGCTTACGCTCTGGTAGGAGGGCCCGAAGCGGACCTTTCCTTCCGGCCTCTCGCTACGGACGAGGCCCGCCGCGCCGAGATCGCCTTCGCCCCGCGCGAGCGCGTCGAGAATCTCGCCAGGCGCCGCCATCAGGACGAAGCGCGGCCGCGCGCCGATCGATTGCGCGAAAGCCGTGGCGAGATCGTGCTCGAATCCGGCTGCCCCGCCCGGCCCGTCGCGATAGGTCGTGGGTCCCCGAATGGTGAGGATGACAAGCTCGCGCTCTCGAGCGGGAGCAGGGGAGAGAGAGGGGGAAAGGGAGGTTTCTGATTCGCCCGGCGCCGCGGCGGGCAGTGCCGGCCCTGTATCCGGAGCGAAGAGAAGAGCGAGAAGAAAAAATGTCCGGAGGAAACCTCTCACACGCATTGTCCGATGGTGGGGGGCGCCGCCCACAGCGCCGGCGCGTGAGCTATATCACGCGGCTTCCGGCCGGAGCAACGCGTCTGGCGCGCGCCGGTTATGAAGGCCGGTGGGGTGGCATCAAGGGCGAGGCCAGACTACTCGGAGAGATGCTTCGCGACGTAATCGGATATCTGCAGGAAATCGGCGGGGTCGCCTTCGCTGAACTTCAGGCCGAAGCCGTGGACCGTGGCGCCCCTCTTCATGCCCGAGGTGTTCCAGGCGGCGTGTCCCGTCAAGCCGAATCTTTCGGCGAGATCCGGAAGCTCGAATTCGACTTCCACCTGCATCCCGATCGGCGGCGGGTCCTCGGTGATAATGAACATCCCGCTCACGGAGAGGTTGAGGGTGACGCCTGACTGCGGTTCGCCGCCCCCGGTTCTGTATTCGACCTTGACGTTGATGGGCAGGCGCGGATCGTATCGAACGACCTGCTGGAGCCCCCTGGCGACGGAGGCGAGCAGCTCCGAACGGTTGACGGTCTTCGTCAGATAGCCGTCGCAGCCGGCCGCGATGCACCGCGCGCGATCCTCCTGGCGATCGGCCGAGGTCAGCATGATGACCACGGTGTCCTTCAGCGCGGGATCGGCTTTTATCTGCTTGCAAACCTCGTCCCCGTCGATCTCCGGCATGCTGAGGTCGAGAAGGATCACGTGGGGCCGGTGCTTCCTCGCCTTCTCCAGCGCTTCCCGGCCCGTGCGGGCGGAAAGTATTTCGTAGCCCCGTTGCGCGAGAAAGCTGCTCTCGATCTCCAGGAAGAGCTTCGAATCGTCCACCAGCAGAATGCGCTTCGCCTCTTCGTCCATGCTTTCCCCGGCCCGGCCGCGCCTTTTCCTCAGGCTTCCGGTCGCCATGCAAGTTTCCGGTCTGATTCGGGTTTTCGGCCCTTTGACGGCCGGGCTTGAGGGGAAGCCGCCTTCGGGGAGGAGCGTGCAGGAAAGGCCGGTATGCGGGTGGGGAAATCCGTTCACACTCGCCGGAAAGTGTAGCCATGCAGAATGTGCGCTCGTCCGGGGCAGGAGATTTCCTGATCCCGGGGCGGACCGGGGGATTCCCGACGAGATAAAGGAATCAATTCTTA
>JAUYMQ010000136.1 GCA_030698575.1 Deltaproteobacteria bacterium | reverse complement strand
CCGCGCGAGGCGCGTAATGGAGTCGAGCAGAACGACCACGTCGCGCTTGTGCTCGACGAGGCGCTTCGCCTACTCGATGAACATCTCGGCCACCTGGACGTGCCGCGTCGGCGGCTCGTCGAAGGTCGAGCTGATGACCTCGCCGTCCACGTGGCGCTCCATGTCGGTCACTTCCTCCGGCCGCTCGTCGATGAGCAGCACGATGAGGATCACTTCCTTGTGGTTCCTCGTGATGGCATTGGCGATGGCCTGAAGCATCATCGTCTTTCCGGTTCGGGGCGGCGCCACGATGAGCCCGCGCTGTCCCTTCCCGATGGGCGTCATCATGTCGAGCGCCCGCGTCGAGAAGTTTTTCGGCTCGTATTCGAGGACTAACCGCTCCTGCGGATAGAGCGGCGTCAGGTTGTCGAAGAGGATCTTGTCGCGAGAAGCTTCGGTCTCTTCATAGTTGAGCGCCTCGACCTTGAGGAGCGCGAAGTAGCGCTCCGCCTCCTTGGGAGGCCGGATCTGCCCCGCCACCGTGTCGCCGGTGCGCAGGTTGAAGCGTCGGATCTGGGAAGGGCTCACGTAAATGTCGTCGGGACCAGGCAGGTAGTTGTAGTCGGGCGCTCTCAGGAAGCCGAAGCCATCCGGGAGTATCTCGAGGACCCCCTCGCCATAGATCAGCCCTTCCTTCTCGGCCTGCGCCTGCAGAATTGCAAAAATCAAATCCTGCTTTCGCAAGCCGCCGGCGCCTTCGACCTTCAGGTCGCGCGCCATGGCGGTCAGTTCGCTGATCTTCTTTTCCTTGAGCTCCTTCAGATTCATCTCTGCTCCTGCCTGCTAGTGTCCCCGCCCCGCAGAGCCAAAGCGGGTTCGGAGGTATGCGGGCCCCTTCTGGATGAAGGGGTCACGGAAGAAGGGAACGTGCTGGGTCGGCTCCTTACAAACGATCGCGCTGGGATTGATCGCGGGGGGTGTCTTTACGCTCGGAAATGGCTCCGGCGATTCGGGAAGGTCCGACGAAACTGGTTGGGATTCGTCATCAGGGTGCCTGGACGGCGTGGGTTCCTTCCCGGTCGCCGCGGCGGCCTTTCTCCGATCGCGGGCTTGTTGATGAACGCACCAAGCTAGGAAAGTGGATTAAGGTTGCTTGTTTTGGATCTGCCAGGGGAAAGGCTGACGTGGCGGATTTTCGTAGGTCTTTGAGCTAAGTAACGCAGCCCCCCTGGCCTGTCAAGGTATTTGTTGAGACTTATCGGGGCCCTCGTGAAAAACTTGAACCACCCTGAAGCCCCCCCTGGAGCGCCTCGAGCCGCCCCCAGACCTCTCTCAGATCCGGCGGGAGCGGAGATTCGAATCTGAACCGCTTTGCAGTCTCGGGGTGATCGAAGCCCAGAACGGTCGCGTGCAGGGCCGGGCGCCCGAGCCCGCGGACAATGGGCCTCAACGCCGGCAGCGCGGCCGCCCCCCGGGAAGTCGCGCCGCCGTAGGTCGGGTCGCCCAGCACCGGATGCCCCGCCGACGACAGGTGGACGCGGATCTGATGCGTCCGCCCCGTGAGCAACTTCAGCCGGAGGAGGGTCATTCCCGCAGCCTCACTCTCGACACGGTAGAGCGTCGCGGCCTCCTTCCCCCGGCGGCTCGTCACGCTCATGCGCTTCCTGTCCCGGGGATGCCGACCCACGGGCTGATCATAGCGCCCGCTCTGATCACGAAACCGCCCCCAGACGATGGCCAGATACTCGCGGTCGACCGTGTGCTCCTTGAACTGCCCCGCGAGGCTTGCATGGGCGCGATCGCTCTTGGCGGCGACAAGCAGGCCGCTCGTCCCCTTGTCCATTCGGTGGACGATGCCGGGGCGAAGCACTCCACCGATGCCCGAGAGGTCGCGGCAATGGTGAAGGAGCGCGTTGACCAGCGTTCCCCGGGCATGCCCGGCGGCCGGATGGACCACGAGACCGGCCGGCTTGACCACAACGATGAGCGAGGCGTCTTCGAAGACCACCGTGAGGGGAATGTCCTCGGGCAGCGCTGACGACGGCGCAGGCGGCGGCAGCTCGACCTCGATCACGCTTCCCGCACGCGTCGAGTCGGAGGAGCGGGGCGCCTTGCCGTCAACGCGTATCTTCCCCTCCCGGATTAGCCGCTGTACGCGGCTCCGGGACAGATCAGGAACGGCGGCCGCCAGAAAGACATCGAGCCGCTGATCGGCGTCCGGGGGCTTTACGCGGAGGCGCTTTCTACCCGGGATGGTCACCAGATCTTCGATCGAACGTTGCGGCTCTGGTAGATCAGCACGTCGACGATTGCAAGATTGTAATAGTTCGTCCGCCCCGCCAGGCTCAGCGAGATGCGGCTCCGGTAGTGACGGCGCCCCTCTTCGATCTCCTCCGCGAGCAGATCGAGCACCGTGTCGTCCTCGATGCCCTTTCGGATCTTCTGCTCGTTGTAAACCCGGATGTCAGAGAGGATCGCGCGGGCCAGCCGGGTGGCCTCTTCGGGTGTGTCAATCATCCTCATCTCGCTCTACCCATCGGATGCCCGCGTCGCGATGACGACGGGGACCTGCATGACCTCGCCCCGCCGCTCGATGGTCAGATCGACCTGGGAGCCGACGGGCGTGTGGGCCACGAGGCGCTGGAGGGACTGCACGTTGGAAATTTTCCGATCCCCATAATTACGCAGGACGTCGCCCTGCCTGATGCCGGCGCTCTGGGCGGGGCTCCCATCGTGAACCGCCTCGATGAAGAGCCCGCCCTGATCGGGCAAGCCGAGGCCGACGGAGCGCCGGACCTCGACCCCGAGCCACCCGCGCGTCACCCGGCCCTTGGCGACAAGTTGCGTCTGCACCTCTTTGGCGAGGTTGATCGGGATGGCGAAGCCGATGCCCTGGCCCGGCGCGACCACGGCGTTGTTGATTCCGATGACCAGACCGTTGATGTCCACCAAAGGGCCGCCGGAGTTGCCCGGGTTGATTGCGGCGTCGGTCTGGATGAAGTCTTCGTAGCTGTCGAGGCCGATGTTCGATCGCGCCGTCGCCGAAATGACACCGACCGTCAGGGTGTGATCAAGTCCGAAGGGATTGCCGATGGCGATGGCCCACTGCCCCCGCCGCACCTCATCAGAGTTCCCCAGGCGGGCGACGGTGAGTGGCGCCGGGGGATCCACCTTGATGATCGCCAGGTCGGTGACGACGTCGGTTCCCACCCGCTCGGCTGGAAACTCGCGCCCGTCGGAAAGACGCACGCGGATGCGGCGGGCGCCGGCGATGACGTGCTGGTTCGTCAGAATGTAACCGTCCGCGCTCGTGATGACCCCCGAACCGCCCTGGATTCCCGATTCTTCGAGGGCCGCGAAGCCGTCGCGCGGCCCGCGGTACTCCATATCGCTCTCGGCGCCCGCCGGGCCCTGGACGCGCGTATGGACGCCCTCGGCCTGGATGTTCACCACCGCCGGCACCACTTCGCTACCGACGCGCTCGAAGGCGTCCTGCGCCGCCAGGAGAGATGCAGTCTCGCTCGCCGGGGTCATTTCCGAAGCCGATCCGCAGGCCGACGCAAGGGCCGCCAGGAGAAAAACGAAGAGCAACTGTGCGTTGAAGCGCGATCCCGGGCCGGTCACGGCGGCACGCAGGCGTTTGAGAATCCCCTCTCGCCTCAGCGGAGGCGGCGGGGGGGCCTGCCTGGCAACGTCCGGGCGGACGAGCCTCTCTATCTGCGGCAGCGCCTGGCGCGCCGCCTCCTCGCCCCGCTCCATAGCTTCTTCCATGCGAGAAAAGTCCGCCCAGTGGATGTGATCGACGCGGGGCCGGATGAGGATGTCCGCCTGCTTGAGCTGAAGCTCCTTCAGCCGGTGCCGCGTAATGGCATTCGTCCGGAAGAGCACATCGAGGCCGTGCCTGAGATCCTGCGTATCCGAGACGTCCTGGGCCACGTCCACCGCGATCAGCACTTCCGCGCCAAGCGCCGGGAGCGCTGCAACCGGAACGATGTTCACCCACCCGCCGTCGACCAGGCGCATGCCGTCGAGATCGATCGGGGGGAACACGCCCGGAATGGAGCACGACGCGGTGACGGCTCGCCGGACGGAACCTTTGGTGATGAAGACCTGATCGGCGGTGTTCAGATCCACCGCCACCACGCTGACGGGAATCGACAGCTCCGCGAAATCGATGTCGTCGACGATGGTGGCGATGTCGTCGATAAAGTCCTTTTCAGGGATCACCGACATCTTCGTGACCGTCGAGCTGTACATCAGTCCGCGACGGACGAAGTTCTTGAAGTTATAAAGGAAGCTGACGCGGCGGACGCTGTTCGACTCGCGGAGAAAATGCAGCTTCGAGCGCTTCCATGCCTCGGACTGAAGGAAGCGGTCGAATCGCTCCCAGACGAGCTGGTGGTGGAGCAGCTGCGAGTAGAGCGCCCCGACCATGGCGCCGATGCTCGTCCCGGCGATGGCGTGAATGCCGAGTCCCGCTTCCTCGATGACCTTCAGCACGCCCAGATGTGCAAATCCGCGCGCGGCTCCGCCGCCGAGCGCCAAACCGAGCTTCTTGTCGTCACTCATGCTTTCCGGGTTTGCCACCCTTCCCGCCGGACGCCCCGCCGATCGCTTCGAGATAGTCGGCGAGCACATCCGCCGGGCTCAAGCGGAGGCAATTGGCGTATTGGGTGAGATATCCCCGCAGGTAGACGACCGAAGGCAGCTGGTCGTAGTCGCCTGACTCGATCAGGCGGAGATTTTTCAGGCTGATCCTGGTTTGCGTCACGATTTCCTCGAGTTTGAGGCCCCGTGATTTCCTGATCTGGTGAAGCGCCCCGGCGACGTAGGGTCGGGAAACGTCCGTGGCCTCAATCTGCGGCCGGACCGGAACGGGCCGGACCGGCTCCCGGCTCCTGACGGGCGGGGGCCCGGCGGGAACGACGCGCGAACCCTCCGCATTGCCATCAGCATTACCCCGGGCGCCCGCACCTGCTTCCCCGAACTCGTCCGCCGGAGGCACCGGCGCGCGAGGTGTAGCGCCGGCTGGGGCTTCCCGCCCGGCCGCTCTCGCGTCATCGCCCGCAGAAGTGGCGCCAGGCGGCGCTCCCGTGGGTTCGTCGAGCAGCAGCTGGTAGGCCCGCTCGATGCGATCAAGTATGAGCGTTCGCTCCCCGGGCGAATAGAGAGAATAAGAGGCCAGCGAGTCCGATCCGTAGGCGAGGCGCGCCAGATAGTATGCACGCTCGATCTCGCCGCGGCTTGCGCCGGGTGCGATCTCAAGGATCTCGTGGGGATTGATCTCGTCTTGCATCATCAGTTCATGGGGCCGCCGCGCGCCGGAAGCTGGCCTGAACGGCGGGCGTTCGAGGTTCGAAATATGAAGGGGTGCTACCCCGTGCCCTGCCGGTTCCCGGAAGGAACCCGAACAGGGGTGATCACCGGGTCGCCGCCCTCCTGCTCCAGAAGCTTCTTGGCCATGCGCGCGAGAAACTCGACCGGCTCCGAGAGCGGATACTCCGTCAGAAGCAGGCAGCGCTTCCGGATCGCTTTCCAGACCGCGTTGTCGTAGTTCACGTATCCCAGGTAGTCGACGTCCAGCCCGAAGTAGCGCCGGCACACCTTGCGGATCGCGAATCCTATCTGGATGTCCTCGACGGTGCGCACCTGGTTCATCACCACGTGGGGCCGGAACCGGTTCACTTCCTCGCGCAGCCTCGCCCCCGCCCGCGGATCCATCCCGTCGATGGCCGACAACAGATCCGCCGGCGTGCGGATGCTCCGCTCAACCCGGCCGTCCGCGACGCGGTCGACGAGGGTCTTGATTCGCGCGTCCGTGGCCGCTCGCCGCAGCCGGCGGAAGAAACTCGCTTTGATGAACGCGTAAGCATTCTCCAGCGAGGTCGGCTCGGGGACCACGACGAAGATTCCTTCGTCGGAGAGCAGGAAGGTGTCGAGCGTGTTGAAGGACGTTCCCGATCCCAGATCGAGAATCACCACGTCCGCGTCAAGATCCCTGAGCTTCCGGGCCAGGCGCGCCTTGTAGTCGTGACGCGGATTGGCCGCTCCCAGCACGCTCTGTGCGCCGCTGATGAGCTTCAGATTGGGGTAGGAAGTCGAGATCACGGCATCCTCGACCCGGTCCAGCCGCCGTGTGAGGACGTCGTTCAGCGTCCGATCGGGGAAATCCAGGCCGAGGTAGGTGTGAAGATTCGCACCGCCGAGATCTGCGTCGACCAGAATGACGCGCTTGCCAAGCCGCGCCATCATCGCACCGAGATTACAGGCCAGGAAGGTCTTACCGACGCCCCCCTTCCCGCCGCCCACCGCCAGAATGCGCGTGCGCCGCTCCGGGGCCGCCACGGGCGAGGCGGACTTCACCACAGGCCGCGCAAAGAGACCGTTCTGGAGGGGCGAAGGCCCCGCGTAGGTTTGCAGTTTCTCCCTTGGCTCCATCCCGCCGACTCCGCTCCCGGGTTTGGGTGCGTCGGAAGGCAGTGAGCGCGATCTCACCGCCGCACAACTTGGACAGAAATGCCGATGACGGAGGGGGGGCATGCCGAGACTACCGGCGCATCAATCCTCGCGCAACTCGGTATTCCAGTACGACGCGTCAACGATGTTCAGGAACGGAAGCCATTCGCGGTGCCGGATCTCCGACATCGTGAGGCTCATGATCGGCGTCCACTTCGGCCGGCGGGGAGCCTTCAGAAGCTTGAGGCCGGCCTCCCGGGGGGTACGACCGCCCTTCTTCCGGTTACAAGTGAGGCAGGAGCAGACCACGTTCTCCCAGGTGCTCGTGCCCCCGCAGGAACGCGGAACCACATGATCGAGATTGAGTTCGCTGCGGCTGTACTGCTTTCCGCAATACTGGCACGTATTGCCGTCACGCGCGTAAATATTGTAGCGGCTGAAGCGCACGTGGCGTCGCGGCATGCGATCGAAGGCGCTCAGGACGATCACCATCGGGATCCTGATGGCACGATCGATGAGCCCGATATGCGGATCCCCGGCCTCGACCGACAGCGCTGTCCAGCTGTCGAAATCGAAGGTTTGGTAATGCCGGTCGATGGCGCGGGCAAGCCCCTGGTAAAGAAGCGAAAACGCCCGTTTTGCCGTTGTCACGTGGACCGGCATATAGGAGCGGTTGAGAACCAGGACGCTGGTATTGACCATGCTGATCGAGCCGATCGTGCCGCCAGGGGGACCCGCTACAGCGGGGTTGCAGCGGGGCGCTGGAGGACCACGGGGACCGGGTCCCCGTCAGGGAATCGAAAGCTGAAGATACACGTCAAACCCTGCGAGATCAATGTCTATTGGGGCGAGCGGGCCGGCCCTGGGGGGTCTCCCCCGGGCCCCCCGGCCGTGGGCCGCCCGGCGAACGGACCGGAGGAAGATCGGGGGACGGCGGCGCGGTTCAGGGACGGTCATCCCCGGGACGCTGGGGGTCGAGGATCTCGCGGATGAAGGTGTCGCCGCCGTAGTCGGCGTTCTCCTTCACGAGGCGCTCGGCGAGATCGGCGTCGCGCGCCTCGAACGCCTTCACGATGGCGCGATGCTGCTCGATCGATTTCTTGAGCTTGCCGGTCACCGAGAGCGAGAGGCGAAAGCGCTGAAACTGATGGACGAGGCTCTGGACGAGCTTGAAGAGCTTCTCGTTGCCGCAGGCGCGGAGAAACATCTCGTGGAATTCGTTGTGCACCCGCAGGCAGGCCCGGACGTCGCCGCGGTCGGCGTATTCCTCGAGCTGGTTGTTCAGCTCTTCCATGCGCCGGATCTCGCGGTCGGTAAGCCGCTCGGCGGCCACCCGCGCCGCGTAACCCTCGAGGATCCCCTTGATCGTATAGAACTCGAAGACATCCCTGTCGGTCACGGGGCTGACGGTGGCGCCCCGCCTGGGGGCCACCACGAGAAAGCCCTCCGACTCGAGCTGGCGGAAGGCCTCCCGCACGGGGGTCCTGCTGATCCCGAACCGCTGGGCCACGTCCGACTCGGCCAGGCGCTCGCCCGCCTTCAGGTTCCCTCTGACTATGGCCTCGCGGATAGACTCAACGACCCTCTCGCGAAGCGTCTGGTGCTTCTCGACTGTAAAGCGTGTTCGTTCCATTCCGTTTCTCCGACGCCCCTCTCGGCCGCCATGAAGCGGGCGGCGACAGGCCATGAGCGACCGGAGGCGGGGTCGCAAGGGTGGGCCACAAAGTATGCAGTATACAATACACGACTGCAAAAGGGCGGGCCGGGGTGGTCCCGGTAATACCCCCGGCCGCTGGAGGATTCTCTTGAGGGGTGCCGTTTCCTTTGCTACCTTCCGACGTTACGGCATCCCCGCCCCGCCTCGTACCCCTCGCACAAGCCCCGGTTCTGGGGAAGAAGAAGGTTCTTATGTCGCAGGAAATTATCATCAACGTCACCGCCGGCGAGACCCGCGTGGCGCTCGTCGAGAGCGGCCTCGTTGTGGAGCTCTTTGTCGAGCGGGAGCGTGAGCGCAGTATC
>JAUYMQ010000133.1 GCA_030698575.1 Deltaproteobacteria bacterium | reverse complement strand
GGGGCCTGGGCGCCGCCGCGGTCATCGCGGGGCTCTTCGTCCTGCCCCCCGAAAGCTGCCTGCGCGCGATAGCGCTCCTGGGCCTCCTGGGGGCCGGGCTCGCCGCGCTGGACCGGCGGAGCGCAGCCCCGCCGCGGCCGGCGGTCGTGGCGCTCGCGCTTGTCGCTCTGGCGACCCCGCTGGCCTGGCCCGGGGGCTGGCTCGCCCCCCGCCCCTCGCCCTACAAGGGGCTCCCCCAGGCCCTGGCCGTGTCGGGGGCACGGGCAGTGGGGCAGGCCTCCAGCCCGCTGGCCTCGCTGGTGCTCGTGGACTCGCCGGAGGTCCCCTTTCGCCACGCGCCGGGGCTCTCGCTCGCGGCCCCCGCCGGACCGCCGCCGCAGCACGCGCTCTTTTCCGACGGCGAGCTTCTCGGCGCGCTTACGCACTTCGACGGGCGCTTCGAGCCGCTCGCCTATCTCGACTGGCAGTCCTCGGCGGCGCCCTACGCGCTACTCGACGAACCGTCGGTGCTCGTGCTCGGCGCAGGCACGGGCGCCGAGGTGTTGCTGGCGCGATCTCACGGTGCGCGCCACATCACGGCGGTCGAGCTGAACCCCGGCGTGATCGAGATGGTTCGCCGGGAGGCCCCTCGCATGGGCAATCCCTTCGATGACGCGCGCGTGAAGCTGCGCATCGCCGAAGGGCGCGGCTTCGTCGCCTCGTCGCAGGGGCGCCACGATCTCATCCAGATCGCGCTGCTCGACGCCTTCGGTGCTTCGGCCGCCGGGCTCCAGGCCTCGCAAGAGAGCTACCTCTACACGGTGGAGGCCTTCGAGGCCTACCTGGCGCGCCTTGCCGATAGCGGCGTTCTCGCCATCACGCGCTGGGTCAAGATCCCGCCGCGCGACAGCCTGCGCCTCGTGGCGACCGCCGCCGAAGCGCTCTCGCGCGCCGGCGCTCGCGAACCCGCGCGGCACCTCGCCCTCATACGCAGCTTCCGGACCGCCACGCTGCTGGTCAAGCGCGCGCCCTTCACGCCCGCCGAGGTCGCCGCGCTCGTGGATTTCTGCGAGTCCCGCTCCTTCGACGTGGCTTACGCGCCGGGCGTGGGCGCGGATCTCGGCAATCGCTTCAACGTGCTCGACGACGACACCTTCTCGGCCGGCGCCCGGGCTCTGCTCGGGCCGGAACGCGCCGCGTTCCTCGATCGCTACAAGTTCGACCTGCGCCCCGCAACGGACGACCGCCCCTACTTCCATCAGTTCCTGAAGCTCGGCACGGTGCGCGAGATGCTCTCGATGCGGGAGTCGGGGGGGATGGGGCTCGGCGAGTGGGGCTATCTCGTCTTGCTCGCAACGCTGGCGCAGGCGGCGCTCGCGAGCTTCCTGCTGATCCTCCTGCCGCTCCCCGCGCTCCCGCGGGAGGACGCCTCGCGCGCGCTCCGGCGGCGGAGCGGGGTCTACTTCGTCGCGATCGGCCTCGCGTTCATCGCGATCGAGATGGCCTTCATCCAGCGCTTCGCGCTCTTTCTCGGCCACCCCCTCTATTCCGTTGCCGTCGTCCTGGCGGGCTTCCTCGTCTTCGCGGGGCTCGGGAGCGGCGCCTCGGCGCGCTGGCGGGCGCGGCTGGCGCGCAGGGGCCTCGGCTTCGCGTCGATTGGCGGCGGGGAGGACGCCGTGGACGCTCCCGAACCCCGCCCGGCACCGCCCGATCGAGGAACCGGCCGGGCCATCGCCGCCGCGGTGCTCGCGATCGCGTTCCTGGCACTCGTCTACCTGGCGGCCCTCTCCCCGCTCTTCCGGGCCGCCTCGGGCTGGCCCGGCCTTGCGAAGGCCGCCCTCTCGCTCACGCTCATCGCGCCGCTCGCCTTCTTCATGGGGATGCCCTTCCCCCTCGGCCTGGCGATGCTCGCGCGCCGCGCGCCGTCGCTCGTCCCCTGGGCGTGGGGTGTCAACGGCTGCGCATCGGTCGTGGGCGCGGTGCTTGCGACGCTGGTGGCCATGGAGGCGGGCCAGCGGACCGTCGTGTCGCTGGCCTGCGCACTTTACTTGCTCTCGGCTTCGATCCTACGTACGGTGGTTTCGCGATAGCCTCTAGGCGTGGATGGCTGAAGAGCAACGGACAGAGAGCGCGGTTTGAGCGAACAAGAACTCCCGCCTCGGGCCAATCGAAAGGCTTTCCGAGGCGGGAGTTCATCCTCCTGAATAGGCTGACGCGGGACCCTCACAACAGGGTACACGTCAACCCGACCAGTCCGCCAACCTACACGCCCGACATCCCGGACCGAGACCGCCGGAGCAGGATCAACCCACCACCCAGCATGAGGAACAGCAGAACTCCCCATGTCGAAAGGGCAGGCACGAACGCTGGCTCCGAGTCCGTCACGCCGCAGGTTCCAGTGCCAGATCCTGTACAACAGGCGGCAGGGACACCGCTATCCGTGCAATCGGCGTTTTCCAGGCATGAATCTCCGGTTGCTGGTCCTGCGCCGTCCGGGTCAGACCCCGTGCAGATGCTGTCATTCCAGAACTCCTGCAAGTTGTCGAAACGGTAGCAGTCAGGGCTTGCAGCCGGTTCCGTGGTACAGCCCGGATCGGGAAGCGGCCCGGAGTTGAGGTCGTCGTCCTGTCCCTGGCCGTTCGACGGCGACTGATTCTGGCAGCATCCAGCCGCGTAAGCATCCCCGTAGGCAAAGGTCAGCGCAAGGCCGACGGCAAGGACAATCAGGCTCGTCTTGAGCATGGCTCTCATAGTTGCACTCCTGTGGTTAATTACGTTGGGAAGAACCGCGGTGAAGACAAGACGGCAGCCCATCCTCAGCGTGGTAGCAGAGTCCAAGAGCAAGGCGCGTGCCAAACGTCGGATTTCGAATTCAAAGGTATTTTCATGAGCTTCCGGACGGCCGGAAGACGCCACCAAGAAACGGCTGGGGCGAATCGCCGCAGGCGCGGTGCGTTTTGCGCCGGGCCAGTCCCCCCGGGCCGCGAGGCGGCGATCAATTAAATAGCTGGTCCCGGGGGGGCTTCGGGGGCGGGCCGGCCGGGGGTGACGGATCGGCCGATGGCGGCGCGGGATCGATTGCGAACTCGCGCAACTTGCGCCTGAGGGTCGAGCGATCGATCCCGAGCCTCCGCGCCGCCTCGCTCCGCTTGCCGTTGGAGACGCGAAGCGCCTCGACAATCGCCCCGCGCTCGGCCGCGCGGAGGAGCCGGCACGGCTCTGCGACCGCGGTTGCTTCCGGGTTCGGGAACGCGGCGCCGAAAGACAGATGCTCCACGCCAATCGGTGCCCCGGCCGCGAGACTCTCGGCGCTCCGGATGGCGTTCTGCAGCTCCCTCACGTTGCCCGGCCATGACCGTGCCCGGAGGACTTTCAGAGCCTCCGGCGTCAGGGCGCTCGCTTCCCCTCGGAGAAAGTGCGCCGCCAGGAGGGGAATATCATCACGGCGCGCATTCAACGGGGGCAGGTGAATCTCGAATCCCCGCAGGCGGTAGTAAAGGTCCTCGCGCAACTGGCCTGCTCGAATCATCGACTGCGAATCCCGGTTGGTCGCCGCCAGAAACCGCACCGAAATCTGTCGCGCCTCGCTCGAGCCGACCGGCCGGATCTCCCCGTCGTCCAGGACCCGGAGCAGCTTCGCCTGGTGAATCGCACCGAGGCTCTCGAGCTCGTCCAGGAAGAGCACGCCGCCGTCCGCGCGCTGGAGAAGGCCCGCGTGATCGCGATCCGCGCCGGTGAAGGCGCCCCGGCGGTGCCCGAAAAACTGGCTCTCGAAGAGTTCCGGCGGGATGGCGGCGCAGTTCTCGGCTACGAAGGGACCGAGCGATAGCTTTGAACATCGATGAATGGCGCGGGCCACCAGTTCCTTTCCGGTTCCGGTCTCTCCCGTTATCAGGACGTTCACGTCGCTCCGCGCCGCCACGGCGACTGCGTGGCGCACCTCCACGATCTGCCTGCTACGGCCGACGATCTCGCCGAGCGCGCCGTCCCCGGCCTGGCGCGGGGGCGACTTGTGGAGCGCTTTTCGCACGGCCAGGGTCAGGAGCGCCGGCGAGAAGGGTTTCACCAGGTAGTTGACCGCGCCCATCTGAACGGCCTCGACGACCGTCGCGATGTCGTCCTCCACGCTCGCGAGGATGAAGGGAACCGCGGGCCAGCGTTGCTTGACGCGAGAGAGAAGCGTGAGCCCGTCCATCTCCGGCATCCTGAGATCCGAGATCACCAGGTCCGGCAGGGCGGTTTCCATCGCGAGGATCGCTTCGATCCCGTTTGCGGCCAGGCGGACTTCGAATCCTTCACCCTCGAGCGCGAGCCGAAGGAGTTCCGCCGCCGCGGCGTCGTCCTCGACGGCCAGGATAGCGGGGGTCGTCATGGCGCGGCCCTCCGCGGGAGCCCGGGCGGGCGGGAGCGATCGCCGGCAACCGGCAGACGCATGCAGAACAGCGCGCCCCCGTGCGGTGCGGGTCTCGCCTCGAGCGCGCCGCCGTGCAGCATGAGAGAGCGGCGAGACAGAAAAAGTCCCAGTCCGTGCCCCTCGGGCTTCGTGGAGAACCCGCGTTCGAAGATTCGAGACCTCGACGCCTCAGCGATGCCTGACCCCTCGTCACGCACATGGAGGCAGAGGAACGCCTCATGGGCGCAGGTCTCGAGGGTCACGCAGCCCGGGGCCTCCACGGCCGTCTCCACGGCCGCCGCCGCATTTGTGCACAGCTCGAGAAGCACGTCCTTGATGATCTCGGGGGGCACCCCGACCGCGGGCATTCCGCCGTTTGCTAGGACGCGCCACTGAACCTGCGGGTACGCCGACGACGATTCGATCCTCGTCTCCTCCATCAGCTTTCCGAGCCGCTCCCCGTCGGTGGAGCCGCTCGCCGCGCCCTGCGCCCCGCCCGCGAGCAAGGTGCTTCGCACCAGCCCCTCCAGCTGGTCGATCGCCGCGCGCAGCCCGGCAAGCGTGCGCGCGCTCTCGTCGTCGTTCCGGAGGTGCCGCTCGATGAGGGCTGCAAACCCCTTCAGGCTGTGGATCGTGTTCTTGCACCCGTGGGCGAGCCTGGCCACGTTCTCGCCGATCTCCTCCATGCGAGGCGCCGCGGCAAGCTCCCCCTCCAGCGTCAGGAGCCGGCGCCTGATGCGCTCCCCCTCGTCGGAAAGCGCCCGCTGTTCGCGCGACCAGTACCGCGCCAGGAAGAATATGAGGCCGCCGAGAAGCAGGAGCATGGACGTCTGCACCAGGAGCGGGGTCACCGCATTCGCCAGCCCCAGCCGCAGCTGCTGCAGCCAGAGGCCGCACGTCGCAACGAACGTGACGGGCGCTATCCCGTTCAAGCCGAAGGTCCGGGCGGCCAGGACCACCTCGAGCGCAAGTCCCGCGGCAAAAGGTGATGTGATGCCCCCGGTGAAGTAGATGAGGAGCGTCCAGCCGGAAACCCCGGCGGCCGACGAGGCAATCCGCGCTACGGACAGGCCTCTGGTGGATTTCGGAAGAAGGAGGATCAGACAGTTCAGGAGCAACGCGGCAGCGATGATCCAGAGGATCTCGGGGCGCGCGACCAGTGTGCCCCGAAAAAGATAAGCTGCGCCTGCAGCAGCAGAGAGCGCCACGTGCCGGACAATGGCGGCGCGATCGAACCACCCATTCCCGTTTAGTAGCGCCTTCAGCCATTGCCTGGGAGCTTCGGCGGCGTGCCGGCGAGTCGCATCGGTAAGCGGTGCCGTGCGAGTCTCAGGAGGAAACTCGCCCTGGCTGCGATGGGAATTCATCGCGCTTCGACCCCTCAACCAGAGAGCGGCGTTTCGGAGCGGGAGATCGCGCCGAGAGCGTCCCACCTGCGCGCGTGGCCGGGGCCG
>JAUYMQ010000112.1 GCA_030698575.1 Deltaproteobacteria bacterium | reverse complement strand
CAGCCGGCCGGACGTCGGTCGGCACCTCGCTGACCACGCGCAGGCCAAGGTTGCCGAGGGCGGGCATGCTGTCGGCGAGCGTCACGCGCTCCATCGCATACATGCTGAGATGGAGGGCTGCGGCTTTGCCTTCCTTCGCGTGCCGGTTGAGCGAAACCTGGAGGTCTCCTGATTTCAGGAGCTCCTCGATTCGATCGATGTCTTCGGCCGCCATCGCCGCGGTGCTGCTTACCTCGTAGGACTCGGGGAAGGCCTCCGCGTAGCGCCGGAAGATCCGCGCGGCCGCGACAACGCCGTGACGCTCCGTGAGCGCCTCCAGGAGGCGGTCGCCCCAGCTCTGCGCCAGCGAGCGGACCTTCTCGAGAATTGCCGCATGATCAAGCTCGGGGATCGCGCCGGTCCCCGAGGTGAAGTAGAAGTGCACCACCGCGGCTTCCATTTCGGTGAAGGCCACCCGGTGGTCCGAGTAAGTGGCCAGCGCGTTCTCCGCCAGGTAGCGCTCCACCTCCTCCCTCAACTCTTCGCCGTACTTTCCCGCCGGTAGCACGAGCATCACGAGCAGCGATCGGCCCGAGGGCTCACGGCTCAGGTGCAATCCGATCTCGTTGCGCGCCTGCGCGGCAATGATGAGCCGGATGGTGTCCTGAATCTCCGCCGGCGATGCGAGGAAAAGATACTCGAGGGGCATCGAGTCGAAAGCCGCCGAGACCTCCTTGAAGTGGTGGGTTCCGGCTACGGCTCTCTCCAGCGCGAGCACGCGGGGGAGCTTCGTGCGGAGGATCGGCACCTCGCTGCCAGGCTCTTCGAGCGCGCGATGAGTGAAGAGGCCGAAGTACGCCCCGAGCCCGCACAGCTCCCCGTCGCGCGAGAACTGCTTGACCGTGATGTGGTCGATCTTTCCGGAACGATGGACGGGAGAATCGGCGTTGGCCTTGTCGATGAGGATCAGTTCATCGCTGAGGACATTCATGCGCACAGTGGGGGAGACCGCGGTCCCGCGCAGCGCAGCGACGTAGCGCGAACGCTTCTCGTCTCGGCCGATGCCCAGCCCCGTCCCCTTCCGCAGGACAATCTCCAGATCCCCGCCGGGGTCCGAGACGGAGTAGCTTCGGTAGCCGAGGAAAACGAAATTCTCCTGGGTTAGCCAGTCCATGAACTGGCTCGCTTCCCTGGCCTGCTCATTCCGCACGGGGGACGTGGATGCGTAGTGCTCCAGCTCCTTCACGGCGTTCCTGACTTCCTTGATCATCTCGCTGAAATCACCCACGACCGACATGGCAAGGCGAAGAAGATCCTCGATGTCGGCGGCGATAGTGCCGTGGCGCTCGCGGGGAACGGCGTCGATCTCGGCGTGGACGAAGGAATCGGAACGTCCGCCCTCGAGGTTGTCGCCCAGCTCCTCTATGCGGCCTTCCTTGTCACGGCGCACGGCCAGGATCGGGTGAGTCAGGAAGCGCTCGCGCAGCCCCGCGGCCCGCAGGTAGAGGCGGATGGTGTCGACGATGAAGGGCTGATCCCGCATGCAGGTTTCGATGATCGTGCGATCGAGCGCGGGCGAGCCGGGGACGGCGTCGGGATTGAAGACCCGGACGAGGATCTTCCCGGCCGGACGGATGGCCATGAAGCGAAGGGCTTTCTCGAGCTCCGGCAACAGCGTGGGAAGTCCGCGCTGGCCCAGGAGGCGCCCCTCGTCCCCCTGGACGAAGGCGCGCACGAGGTTCCGAAAGACGTCACGCTGATGACGATGATCGGGCCGCCAGGAGGGCTTGTAGGCCGCAAGCTCCTTTTCGATCTGGGCCTCGAGACTCGTATCCACCGGAGCACATCCCCCACTGCTTATTGTAGGTCGGGCCTTGGCCCGACGGCGGTCAACCTTCAGCCATCTGGCAACGATGTACCTAGACAGGATTTCGCCTGAGTGATTAGACTACCACAATCAGGCTCGGCGAGCGCCGCCGCGCGTGGCCCTGCAGGCAGAGCCCCTAATTCCGGGTAGCTTGGCGTGCGTAAGACCGGGAGGCCGAACAATGAGTGCGCTCTCTTCATCGCTCAAGAGCAAATACATGGAACTCTGGAAGGAGGGAACTCCAGACTGGGCGTTCAAGGGAGTAAAACCAAGCGCTCCCTTTGTGGGGAAAGATTACGAGCCTGGAAAAGGATTGCTCCTGTATGCAAGCGCCGAGAACTTGGCTGGATACAAAGACATCGAGAAGGAGGAATATCTTTACGACGACCGTGCGTGGGATCGACATCGATTAGTTTTCGAGGAATGGAGCAAAGAGATCCGGAAAGCGAACGCGCCTTTTCCACGAGTTCACATCCAGCCGGTCAGCGACGGCGGGCTCCTGGTCGCTTCGGCGTTTGTATGTTCGCGGCTGGGAGTGAAGGTTGATCCCGATCCGGTGCGCTTCATCGAAAGCATCGCGGTGGCCAACATCGGAAAGTTCAGTTTTAATGCGAAGACGAATAAGGACTATGCGGGAACTTGGAAATATCTCAAAGAAAGCGTCGATTACGTGAAAGCGGATCTCGAATCTCTCAAGCCAGCAATCTTCATACTGCCATTTGTATCATGGGGCCTCGATGAGCTCCGGGGAAAATTGAATCCGCTTGTACAGGGGGCGCAGTTGGTCCCCGTGTACCAGTGTAATCCAACGGTCATCAACCTAAAGCTGGGTCCGAATGCGGACGTTGTTGCCGAAGAGAATCTGAAGAATCGGTACGCTACAGAACCGTGGTTTGAATGGATTCCCCGTCTGAAGAAGGGGATGAACAAGACGATCTGGCGCTATCTACTGCATGTCGACAGGATGATGGACAAACAAGGTCTGCCAAGATGGGGAAACGAACCCTAAGAGGGGATTGATCCCGCGAGGATTTTCATCAGCCCCGGCGCCAGCACTTCCGCCTGGTAGCTCTCCAATTCGTGCACGCAGGCGAGGACCCAAGGAAGCCCCCAGCGCGCTCCCGGGGGAAATACGGTGCGCAGCCGATCAGAGGTATAGGCGAGTTCTTCGGGGTTCTCTAACCTCGGTGGGAGCTGGTCGATTTCCGACCCCAGGGTCCTCGACAGGATTTCGTTACGCGCGTTCCTAACGCAGCCAACCGCAAAGGTGCAGCCGGAATCTCGGCTGATCGTTCTAATAGGACGTAGGCGCCTGTGGATCCATCGGGCAAGGAACGCATCTCTCCTCGGAATGATTTCAAAGGCCCATGATTCTCCGTTCCTTTGAAGCTGCAACAGCTCGAAGACCGTTACCCGATCGTACCCCAGGGCCTGCCAACGCCTGAGCAGTGTCAGCGCCTCGATCTCTATTCTGTCGTAGTGCGCCTCGTCAAGGACTCCCGTTCGGGACGGGGCCAGTGTGAGCGTGAGATCTTCCGCCAGCCTCCGATCGCTACCCGCCGGAAACACCACTACCTGGCCCGCCACTGATCGACCTCCATCTCCCAGCAATACTCTATGGCTGTGACAGGCAAAAAGATCCGCAGCTCACCTCGAGGCGCGCGGACGCTTTTTCGGCGGAGGCTTGCGCTGGAGAGAGGCCTCGTAGGCGGTGCGCGCCCA
>JAUYMQ010000102.1 GCA_030698575.1 Deltaproteobacteria bacterium | reverse complement strand
CGAACTTGTTTTGAAAGACGACCTTGGCCTGGAAGGACTTGGTGTGGAAGTCGGAGCCCAGCAGCTCACCCATCTCGCGGACGACCTCGGGGATGTCGTTGTGAAAAGAGTGCGGCCCGTAGTCGAAGAGAAAATCGCGGTAGGAGAAGGTACGGGCCAGCCCGCCGGTCTGGGGCTCCCGCTCGAGGACAGTGACCATGCGGCCCGCCCGGGCGAGCTTCCAGGCGGCCGACAGCCCAGCTGGACCCGCGCCGAAGACGACGACGTGATCGCCCGACGGTCCCTCCTGCCGGGCTGACCCGCCTGTTGCCCCGGTGTAACTCAAGCTCGACTCCGTGGAAACCTAGCCGTTCCGGCCTTCCATGAACCGCTGGAGGCCTTGGCGATAGGCAGGAAAGTACCTGGGGTTCTCCTCCACCGCCTCGTCAGCCCTGGCCGTGAGAAACTTCCGGCGCCCTTCCTCGAGATCCGCGTACGCCTCTCGGTCCAGAACGACGCAGGCTTTGTCCCACACCGCTCGAAGCGGAGAGAAGGACGCTTTGTACTTGTAAAGCCCGTCTCCGGGGACCAGGCCGCCGCCCAGGTGCAGCGTGGTGGCGCCGCGGGCCTCGCCGATGCGCGCCGCCTCGACGATGAGCCTGTTGCTCACGCCGAGCCCCGCAGCCTCCGGGGTAGCGCCCGAGAGATGGTAGTGCAGCTTGCCAAATCCCTGGAGAAACAGGCTCCCCGCGACTAAGCTCCCCGCGTGCCGGGCGACCAACAAGAATACGCCGCGACCGAGGAGACGGCGTGTCTCCTCGAAGAAAGATTGAGGAAACACGTACCATTTCCGCGCGCTTCGATGAATCATGGTCGCGCGGTAGAGTTCCCCGAAAACGCGCCAGTCATCGGGGTCCTCGGAAACCTCCACAATTGCGCCGCGACGGTCACTTTTCCTTACTTCGTAACGGCACTTGGATGTCAGCCCTTTATACCACGCGCCCGTGAGGTCCATATAGACGGTCTCGCTGCGGAGCGCTGGGTCGATGCCATCTACCTGAAAATACTCGGTATTTTTGGCGAGTGGGTGGAAGCGAATGAAGAGGCTGACGATCCGGCGCCCCCGGAGTTCCTCCCAGAGCGCACCGGTGAATTCCCTAATGAGATCAGGGGCTTCCCCCCCTGGGGCATCCACGAGGGGGCCCGAGTAACCGTAGGGGCTTGCGGCATCGTAGGCCGGGGTGCTGCCCCTCCCCCCCAGCCGCCCGGGGGAGCAGAACGGGAGCCGGGCAAGCGAGCGGATCTGGAGCGGAAAGAGGGCGCGCCCCCGCGTGCTCTCCCAGAGCGCTGCGATCGCCTCATCACCCTCCAGCTCGCTGAAAAGACGGGTGTAGGCCGGCGTGAAATAGATGTCCGCGCCGGGCATGCCCTCGAGCGCCGCCGTCCAGCGCGCGGCATCCGCGCCCTCCGCCCGGAGAAGCGTCAGCTTTCCACCGCTCACAGCGCGCCCCCCTGTCCTTCCCGGGCGAGCGCCTCACGGAGCTGTCCGGCGATGAAATCCATCTCTTCCGCACCATAACGCTGATCGACGGGGAGCGTCAGTTCCTCGGCCGCGAGTGCAGCCTCCTCCGGAAAGGCTGCCGGGTCTACCTCCGCCGGGAGCGCCCAGTGCACGGGCGGGTAGATTCGGGCGGCGACGAGACGGGCGAGGACGCGGTCGCGATCCGGCAGGCGGACCGGAAGGCCCAGCGGGCAGACCCCCTCGGGAAGATCGCTCCGAAGCAACGTGAGGCTCGGGAGATCCGAGAGCGCGTCCGCCAGGCGGCGGAAATTCTCACGGCGACGCCGCACGATCGCACCGAGGGGCAATCGCTCGATGAGGCGGCGGGAGAAGCGGGACATCCGCACGGGCGCTCCCGCCCCGGCGGCACTCTCGGCGGCGTCGAATAGCGGCCGGTAGAGTCCGCGGGGCGCGCCACCGGTGATCTTCACCGCCAGCGCCTTGAGGCTCTTGGCCACGAGCCGCCGCCCGAAGAAGGCCGCCCGGGGCGCGCGGAGCGGAGGGCTGTGCGGCGGGGGGGGCACCCCCGCGCCCCGTATGAGCAGGCCGCTGTCGGGGACAGGAAGGATCTTGTGCCAGGCGAGAACGCGGTAGTCGCCGAAGCTCTCGTCTGCGAGCGCGCCCGCGGAGAGCGGGCCCTGCACCCAGTCTTCGAGCCGCACGAGGTTCTCGGCCTCTGGCATGCCCGAGAGCGCCTCCCGGCTCGCGGGAAAGCCGAAGTAGTGGACCACCATGAGAAGTCGAGTTCGCGGGGTGAGCCGCGAGGTGGCGTCCTCGCCATCGGGGACGAGGTTCGCCCCCACGCGGTAGAAATCGAGGTCGACACCACGGAGGCGGAATGGGGCCACGGCGGCCTCGCAGACGTAAGCGGGGAGTAGCGCCCGATCGCCGGGCCCGAGTCCAAGCGCGTCGATGAGCCACCCGATGGCGGCCCTGCCGGTCTCGAGTGCGACACAACGGTCGTCCCGCCAACGGAACTCGTCCCGCGCGGGACCAAGCAGCGCCGGCAGATCGAGTGGAAAGCGGCTGCCGATCCCCTCCCTCCGATACCCCGCATGCTTCAAGGCCCGGGCCTCCTGCACCTCTGACCGCCGGCAGGCCGTCAAAGGCTCTCCGGATGATCCCCTTCCGGGATCGACGTTCTGGAGAGGCGAACGTAGAGCTTCTGTCCATGGTACTCGAAGTAGGCGGGGAACCCATCCGGATCGCAGGCGCGAATCGCATCGACCAGATCCATGAGCGGCTGCGCCGCATCGATGCACGAGTGTTCCGGCTTCCGCCTTCCCGGGTAGCTCGTCGCCTCCTCCTCGCGCTGCGCGTGAAACCGGACGTTGCCGTCGCGAACGAGCGCGAGCGCCTCCCGGATGGCCACCGGCTCCTCGACCAGCGTCCTGGCCTTCAGGCTGCGGTAGGTGTCGAAGCGCGTCAGGGGGAACTCGCGCTGATGCAGGATGGGGCCGGTGTCCATCCCCTCGTCGATCTTGTGGATGGTGACGCCGCTCTTCGTTTCTCCATTCGCCAGGACATGGTACCAGGGGTTCGGCCCCCGGTACTTCGGCAGGAGCGTGGGGTGGGAGTTGAGCAGGAGGCAGCGCGTTTCGAGGATCTTTCGGCCGAAGAGGTAGGGCCATCCGACGCTCAGGACGACGTCCGGGCGGCGCGATTGGAGGAGTTGCAGCACGCCGGCGCGCGGCGTCTCCAGCACCTCACACCCCTCGTCTCGCGCCGTTTCCTCGATCTTCGCTTTCGGAAGTCCGGGCGGCACCGCGATGGCATCGAGCGACAGCCCGGCCTCGATGACGGCCTTTGCACCCCTCACGCGATTCTCGGCTCCCAGCAGCAGAATTACCTTCATGATTGCAATGACCTCCGGGGCATCGTCCTTCGCGGGCGGCGGCCCACACTTGCCAATGTTCGAAGACCGGTTCCCTCCCGGGATCTAGCCAGCGACCTTCGACTTCTCGAAATGAAACACAGTGGAGACGGATAAAACCCTTGAGAACAGGCGAAGGCGGTTGAGCGCGACTTCTACGACCCGCACCGCCCCGAGAGATCGCGCCGGAAGATAGCGGTAGATGAGGACCGGGGGCGGGAGGTCCAGCGTTGCTCCCAGACTCCGCCGCAGCCGGTACCCGGACGCGCCCATGAGCGCGACGACCTCGCGGAAACGATAGTGACGCTTGAGCCGAAGGAGCGCTTCGGGCCTCACGCCCTCCCCCGAACGCCCGAGAACGCCGGCCACTCGCCGGTCGACATGCTGCTCGGCCGGCAGGCCGGGTCCGAGGCCGAAGACGGCAGCCAGCCGCAACAGCGCGCGCGTGGGCGAGAGGGCGCAGGGTGTGGAAAGGAGCAGCGCCCC
>JAUYMQ010000082.1 GCA_030698575.1 Deltaproteobacteria bacterium | reverse complement strand
TCGTACAGGCGCCGCAGCTCTTCCTTCTGGGGTTCGTAGTTCCAGACGTAGGCGGTGTCGAAGGGGGTGTGGATCAGTTCTGGGCTCGTCTTGCTCATGGTTTCCCTTCTGAGCGCGGGGACAGTCCCTCCCCCGGGTGTGGCTCGGTTCAGCGGCGCGAGGTCGGGGGGACAGTCCCCGCGCGGGCGGCCAGCCGCTGCCCCAGGCGCACCATCTCGCGCTTCGCTGCGCCGCCGCCAATGCGGGAAAGCGAGAGATCGCGCACCGCTCGCTCCAAATCACTATCGGGTTTCGGAGATAGATCCTGGAGCAGGGCCCCCAGTCGTTCGTGAAAGAGGCGGGCCGTCTCGCGCCCGGCCAGCAGCGTCGCCAGGAAACGTTCGTCCTCGCGCGAGCCCCGTTGCTCCACCGAACCCATGCGCGTCGGCCAGAGCGCCGCCACCCGATCAGCCTGCGCCGTGGCCTGCTCCGCCAGCGCCCGCAGGGCGCCCAGCGCCTCGGCGCGGTCGGGATCGGCGCCCACCGCGCCGGCCGCAAGCGATGCGGCAAGGCCGACCGTGCGGGCCATGTGGCCGGCTATCGTCGATGCGCCGATCGCATCCTCGCCCTCGCGCAGCTTCCTGGAGATGGCAAGCGCGCCATGAAGCGGCCCGATACGGTTCTCCTCGGGAGTGCGCACCTCCTTGAAGCGGATGATCCCGTGCGGCGCAGCGCGAACAAAATCGATAGCCATGCGCTCCTCGACGGCCACGCCCGGCGCGCTCCGCTCGACAAGGAACGCGCTGAACCCCATGCGCCCGTCCTTTTCTTCCGTGATTGCCATCACGAGATAGAGATCGGCCTCGGTGCCGTTCGTGACGAAGGCCTTGAGCCCGTCGACGATCCACGTGTCGCCATGGCGCTCGGCGCGCGTGGCCAGGTGCTTGGGGTTCGCGCCGTGCGGCAGCTCCGAAAACGCCACGGCCGGGACCCACTCGCCGGAGACGAGCCGGGGAAGAAAGCGCGTTTTCTGCGCGTCAGTCCCGCGCCGGGCGATCACCAGGTTCATGATCGAAAGCGCCGGCGCGAGCGACACGCAGAGCGAGAGATCGCCGCCCTGCTCGGCCAGCGCGCGCAGGGCGCCGCTCAAGGCTTCGAAACCGAGTCCGAGGCCGCCCTGCGCCTCCGGGAGAAGGGCCCGGAGGAGGCCCGTATCGGCCAGGCCGCGCCAGATCGCGCGGTCGAACCGCGCCTCGCGATCGCGAGCCGCCGCCGTGGGCGCAACCTCGTCGCGCGCGAAGCGTTCCACGCGCTCGAGAAGAGCTGCGGCGTCGGCTGACGATGATTTCATTCCGGCTCCGATCTCGCTCAGTTTCTCGTGACGAAAACGACGGGAAGACACGGGCCCACCGAGCACGGGAAGGAAGCGGCCCGTCGACGATGGGAAGATACGGGCCCGCCCGGGACGGAAAGGCGACGCTCCGCAGAGGCGCTTGAACGCCGCGGCCCGGCTTGCACAGGCCGCTGGACACAGCATATAAGAAACGCACCCAAGTCACATCCTGCGCCGGAAGCTCCGGCGTCGGATCGTCCCGCGTAAGGAGCCTATTGCAATGTCACTCAAGGATTTGACCGACGAGCTGCTGCCCCGCAAGGAGAAAGCCCTCCAGATGGGCGGGCCGGTGAGGATCAAGCGGCAGCACGACCGGGGGAAGCTCACGGCGCGCGAGCGCCTCGATCTGCTGCTCGATGCCGGAAGCTTCGAGGAATTCGGCATCCTCGGCAAGCAGCCCGGCACGAAGCCCGAGGAGAGCCCGGCTGACGGCCTGATCGCCGGCTACGGAACCATAGAAGGCCGCCACGTGGGCGTCATCGCCTATGACTTCACGGTCTTCGGCGGCTCGATGGGGCGCGTGGGCGAGACGAAGGCCACGCGGCTCCGCGACATGGTGCTCAAGGGGCGCATGCCGATCATCTGGCTCGTCGATTCGGGCGGCGCGCGGATCCAGGCCGAGGGGGGCGGCGTCGCGGGGGGCGGCAGTGGGGAGAGCGAAGACTTTGGCGCCAGCGTGTTTGCCGACACCGGTTACCTCTTTCGCGAGCAGTGCGTCATGAGCGGCGTCATCCCGCAGGTGGCCGCCATGGTCGGGCCCGGCGCGGCGGGCACTGCCTACATCCCCGGTCTGGCCGACTTCGTCCCCATGGTGAAAGGGCAGAGCAGCATGGCCCTCGGCGGCCCCTATCTCGTGCGCGCCGCGGTGGGGGAGGACGTGACCGAGGAGGAACTGGGCGGATCGAAGGTGCACTGCGAGATCTCCGGCTGCGGCGATCTGGAGGTGCCCGACGACCCTGCCTGCATGCTGGCGATCCGGAAGTACCTCTCGTTTTTCCCGAGCCATTGCGAGGACACGCTCCCCGTGGTCCCGTGCAAGGATCCGGCGGACCGGCGCGAGGAAAACCTGCTCACGATTGTGCCGGACAACCCCCGCCGCGGCTATGACATGCTGAAGGTGGTGCGCGCCATCGTGGACGACGGCGACGTCTTCGAGATCAAGCCGCGGTGGGCCCGGAACATCATCACCGCGCTTTGCCGGCTCGACGGCATCCCGGTGGGCGTGCTGGCGAACAACCCGATGCACATCGGCGGCATGATCGACGTGAACGCTTCGGACAAGGCCGCCCGCTTCGTGAACATCTGCGACGCCTTCGGCATCCCGCTCGTGTTTCTCCAGGACGTGCCCGGCTACGTGGTCGGTTCGAAGGCGGAACAGGCGGGGATCATTCGCCACGGAGCCAAGATGGTGCACCGGGTTTCCAACGCCACTGTTCCGAAGCTCACCGTCGTGGTGCGCAAGGCCTACGGCGCGGGCTACTACGGCATGGCCGGCGCGGCCTACGAGCCCGATCTGCTGGTGGCCTGGCCCGGCGCCGAGATCAGCGTCATGGGAGCGGAGGGAATGGTGTCGATCTTCGGCCGGCGCATGCTGGAGGCGGCCGGAGATCAGGCGGATGAGATGAAGAAGCAGTTCGTCGACCGCATCAACAAGGGGATCAACCCATACGTTCCAGCGCAGCTCGGCATGATCGACGACGTGATTGATCCCCGCGACACGCGCCGTGTGCTCATCCGCGCGCTTCACCGCGCGAGGCGCAAGAAGCTGGAACGGCCTTGGCGCAAGTTGTCGATCGTCCCCGTATGAAAAACATCCCGCGCGCACTCCTGGCCCTGGCTGTCCTGACCGCCGCAGCGTCCGGCTGCGTTCC